>JBKKCW010000270.1:0-3908 GCA_046712485.1 Candidatus Limnocylindrales bacterium | reverse complement strand
TCGTGTGGATCCGGGCATCGATGATCGCATTGGTGATCGCCCGCAGGTAGAACTTCCAGTGGGTCAGCAGCAGCGCCGGATCATCCGCACCGTACCCCACATCCATCATGACCTGGGTGACGTACACGGCCCACCCCTCGGCGAACACCCCGCTGCCAAAGATGGACCGCACGATGGACGGCGAACGATTGGCGTAGACGCCCTGGAGATAGTGGCCGGGCACCGCCTCGTGGATCGTGAGCAGCCGCAGCATCCTGTAGTTGTCATCGCGCAGGTACGACTCGCGCTGTTCGTCGGTCCAGTCGTCGGGGGTCGGCGTGATCGAGAAGAACGCCTTTTCGCCCTTGTCGAGCGGCCCTGGCGAGTGGAGCATCGCGCCGCCGAAGGCGCGCATGAAGACCGGCGTCCAGCGGATCTCGAGCGGCTCGTCGGCGAGCCCGATGAGGTCCCGCTCCCTGCAGAAGGCCTCGATCCGCTTGTTTTCCGCGCGGCAGAACTCGAGGAGCTCGTCAGCCCGCGGATGTTCGACGGCGACCGCGTCGAGGACCGCGCGGACCATCGCTCCCTCGTCGGCGGGCATCGGTTGGTCACCGCACCAGGTTGGCCACATCTCGCGCGCGATCCGGACGAGCTCGGCGCGCACCTTCGCGAAGTCGCGTTCGGCAGCCGCGAGGAGCCGGTCCGGCGTCAGCGCGTGGGATCGCATCGTGTGGCGCATCTTGGCTGCGAAGAGCTCCGGTCCGATGCGGCCCTCGCCATCGCTCGCGGGCAGGACCACCTCGCGCAGATGCCGTTCGAACCCGGCCATCGAGTCGCGGGCGGTCGCGGCCGCCGCCGTCAAGCGAGGTTCGATTGCCTTCACCGCGCGATCGCTCGATTGCTCGACGGCACGGAGCGCGTCGGCGATGAGCTCCTCGACGCCGCCCAGCTGCTTGAGCGCGGTCTCGGTCTGGAACCGCCCGACCGGCCGACCCGCATGGCCGACAAGGGCTGTCTTCGCGGCCTCGACGACCCCCGGCAGGCGCTCCAGCCGACCGGCCACCGACGCGAGGCGGACCTCGAGCGGCGCGAATTCGCGGGCGAGCAACGAGAACAGCCCGCCGCCGAGGAGATAGATCCAATCGAGCGGGTTCCAGGTTTCCTCTCGGAGCTCTGTCTCGGAGAACCTCGCAGATTCCAGCTCCCCGATCAGCAGGTCGCGGTCGATCGCTTCGTCGCCCTCGAGCTCGCGCATGCCCTGGAACGAGCGCAGCCAGCGGTCGATGAAGGCCAGCCGCTCCCCCCGACCAGCCTCGGTCATGTCGGGCCAGCGATCGTCGTGGGCATGCGCGCCGATGTCCGTCGCCCAGGTCGGGTTGATCCGGAAGAACTCGGCCAGGAAGTCGTCGATGTGGCGCTCGAGCTCGGTCATTGAGCGCGAGTCTATCCGGGCTACCATCTTCGGGTGCCGCCGCATCCCTGGGTCCAACCGGTCATCCTCGAAGGGTCCCTCGTCAGGCTGGAACCGCTGCAGCCCGGGCATCTCGACGATCTGCTCGTGATCGCATTCGACACGGCATTGTGGCAATGGACCATCGCCCGACCGCAGAACGAGACCGGTCTGCGCACGTGGTTCGACGCCGCGCTGGCCAACGCCGATGCCGGCACGGAGCAGCCATTCGCCACGATCGACCAGGGGTCCGGGCGCGCCATCGGCAGCAGCCGGTTCCTGTCCATCGTGCCCGAGCATCGCCGCCTCGAGATCGGCTGGACGTGGGTGGCGACCGCCTTCCAGCGCAGCGGCGCCAACCGCGAAGCCAAGCTGCTCCAGCTCACCTACGCCTTCGAGACCCTCGGCGCGAACCGCGTGGAGTTCAAGACCCACGCCCGCAACGAACGCTCGCGGACGGCGTTGACCGGCATCGGGGCCACGTTCGAGGGCGTATTTCGCAGCCACATGATCATGCCGGACGGCACCCTGCGAGATTCCGCCTACTTCAGCGTGATTGCAGCGGAATGGCCGGTCGTCAAGGCCGGTCTCCTGGAGAAGCTTGCCGCCGGTCGTGGCTGACGGCCGCTTGCCGTTGCGGAGTACCCTCCCGGCAGGCAGTCAACGTGGGCGCCATCGCCCGAAGCCAGGGACGGAGGAGTTGCCGTGAGAGGGTTCATCGTCGGGACGGCCATCACGGCGTTCGCGTTCTTCATCCTGACGAGGTTCCTGCCGCAGTTCGTGAGCTACGACGGCGAGATCGTCGGCCTGATCGTCATCGCCATCATCTTCGGGATCGTCAACGGCCTGATCGGCCCCATCGTCAAGGCGATGGCCATCCCGCTCAGCCTGATGACGTTGGGACTGGTCGGGTTCCTGGTCAACGCCGCCCTCCTGCTCGTCACCGCTCTTGTCGCCGATGCCGCCGGGTTCAGCCTGACGGTGGGCGACTTCCCGCCAGACCTCCTCACCGCGGACACGATCGTGGCAGCCATCGTCGGCTCGGTGGTCCTGAGCCTGGTCAGCACCGCCGCCCGGCTTGTCCTTCCCGACTGATCCCGGCGCGCTCCGCCGAGCAGCACGCAGGTTCGGGACGCCGCTCTACGTCACAGACCTGGCGCAGCTCGCGGCGGCCGCGGATCATGTCCGGACCGCGTTCCCGGACCCCTGGATCCGCCAGTACTCGGTCAAGGCGAATGACGTCCCGGCGGTGATCGCCGCCGTCGCCGCGCACGGTTTCGGGGCGAACGTCGTGTCTCGAGGCGAGTGGGCGGCCGCGACCGCGGCTGGGCTGACCAATGAGCGGATCACGCTCGAAGGGATCGGCAAGACCCCGGCCGATCTGCGTGCCGCCGCCCGCGCCGGCCACGACGGACGGCCGCTGCGCTGGGTGGCGATCGAATCACCTGATGAGGCCGCGGCGCTCGCGGCGATCGTCCGAGGCGCGAACGGCCAACGGCTCGACGTCCTGTATCGCTTGAACCCGGACGTGGTTCCCGAGACGCTCGATGGCTTGGCGGTCGGGGCCGGCGCGTCGAAGTTCGGGATGACCGAGATGGAGCTGGCCGACGCCATCGAAGCTGGTGGCGGCCCGGCTGGCACGCTCCGCCCGCGCGGGATCCACCTGCACGTCGGCTCCCAGCTCGGGGCCGTCGACGCGTGGCGGGACGCCGTTCGCCGCGCGCTCGCGGTCACCGCCTTGTGGCGAGGCTCGCTCGGCGAGTTCGACACGCTCGACATGGGCGGCGGGTTCCCGGTCTTCGAGGAATCGGCGCCCGCGCCGGATCCAGGACGGTTCGCGCGCGAGCTCCCAGCCCTCCTCGACGCGGTCCCAGCCGAGCGTCGGCCAAGCCGGCTCGCCGTGGAGCCTGGCAGGTACCTGGTCGCCCGAGCCGGCTGGTTGGTCGCGCGTGTCCTGCACGTGCGGGATCGCGGCGGCCGCCAGATCGTGCTCGACGCGGGCATGACCGAGCTCATTCGACCCGCGCTGTACGGTGCGCGTCACCCGGTCGTTGCCCTGACGAGCCTTGGTCGATCGGTCGATGCGGCAGGCGCCACCGAACCGACGCGGGTCGAGGGCCCTATCTGCGAATCCACGGACTCGCTCGGCGTGCACGACCTGCCGTCACTCCGCCGCGGCGACCTGGTCGCCATCGCCGACGCCGGAGCGTACGCGGCCTCGCAGTCGTCGACCTACAACGGACGGACGCGTCCGCCGCAGGTCCTGCTCGACCAGGATGGTGGCCTGACGCTCGGGCGGCGACGGTCCGGCTGAACGGCTGTCGGCTATGGTGATCGCGTGAACGCGCGCGGTCGGTTCCGGACGAGGCTGGCCACCGGTCCGCTGCTCGCCGACGGGGCGATGGGCACCCTGCTCTATTCGCGCGGTGTGCCCCAGCGCGCGAACCTCGACGAGCTCGTGGCCAGCCGACCGGAGCTG
>JBKKCW010000269.1:0-6892 GCA_046712485.1 Candidatus Limnocylindrales bacterium | reverse complement strand
CGGCTGAAGGTGGACGACGCGCTCGATGTCTTCGCGGTCCATGGCGTGGGCGGCACGTTTGGTGCGATCGCGACGGGTGTCTTCGCCACGGCGATGATCCAGCCGGCGTACACCGGCCTGATCGAGGGCAACGGCCAGCAGCTCGTCAACCAGCTCATCGCTGTCGGCGCGACAATCGCCTATGCCGTCGTCGCCACCTTCGTGATCGTCAAGGTCGTCGACGTCATCCTCGGGATCCGGGTCACATCGGAGTCCGAAGAGCTCGGGCTGGACCTGTCCGTCCACGGTGAGGTCGCGTATCAAGCCTGACGCGAACGTCCCTTCCCGGAGACAAGCCATGGACTCGATCGGGCGCCTCCGTCCCCGCCGCTCGGACAGCCCACTCTATGACGCGCGCTACGAGCACGATGCGTGTGGCGTTGGGTTCGTGGCCGATGCCGCGGGGCGTTCGCGCGATCGAGTCCTGCCGCTGGCGCTGGCCGGTCTCGGTGCGCTGGCGCATCGTGGGGCCTTTGGTGCCGACGGCGAGACGAGCGACGGCGCAGGGGTGGCGTTGCCGCTCGATCGATCGCTCCTCGAGCTGCTCACAGGCGACCTCGCCGCCGCCCGTCCCGGGATCGTGGTCCTGTTCCTGCCGCGGGTCCGCACGCAGGAGCGCCGGGCGCGCGCCCTGGTCGAGCGGACGTTCGCCGCGGCCGGACTGCCGATCAGCCGCTGGCGCGACGTGCCCGTCGACGTCGAGGCGCTCGGCGCGGCGGCCGCGTTGTCGCGTCCCGCGTTCGCCCAGGCGATCGTCGGCCGACCCACGCGCGGCCCGAACGATCCGCGCCCGATCACCGACGCGGTCTTCGAGCGCCGCCTGGTCATCGCGCGCCGCCAACTGGAAACCGCCGCGCGAGCGGCCGGCGGCCCGCTCGCCGAGCTGACCGTACCGTCCGCTTCGGCCCGCACGATCGTTTACAAGGGTCTCGTGCTCGGCAGCCGCCTCCCGGACCTCTACCGGGACCTCCAGCAGCCGCTCCAGCTGCGCTATGCCGTCTTCCATCAGCGGTACGCGACGAACACCCACCCGGTCTGGCGATTGGCGCAGCCGTTCCGCCTGGTGTCGCACAACGGCGAGATCAACACGGTGCGCGGCAACCGGGAGGAGGTTCGCGGCCGAGCCGGCGATACGGCGGGCTCGACCTGGGCGAAGGACCTACTCGCGGCCGGGCCGTTGCTCTCACCGGACGGCTCGGATTCGCTGTCGCTCGACGAGGCGGTCGAGGCCCTGATGGTCACCGGCTGGGAGCTCACCCCCGCCCTTCTGACGGCGATCCCCGAGGCACTCGGGCTTCGCCGGGCGCCGCATCCCCACGTGGCGACGCTCCGCCGCCGCACCGCGGGTCTGCTCGCCCCTTGGGACGGCCCCGCCGCCATCGTGTTCGCCGACGGCAAGCGGGTCGGCGCGCTCGTCGATCGCAACGGCCTCCGGCCAGCGTCCTTCGCGGTGACCCGGGACCGGCTTGTCGCGGTGGCGTCCGAGGCTGGTGCGGTGCCGTTCACCGCGGCCGAGACCGTTCGCCGCGGTCGCCTCGGCCCGGGCGAGCTCCTGCTCGTCGAACCCGGGCGACGGGCGATCATGGAGGACACGGACGCCAAGCAGTGGGTGCTCCGGGACCTCGCGATCCACGACGCGCCCCGCCCGGTCCACGAGGACAAGGTGCCGGCGGCGATCCACGCCGGGCGGGTCCCGACCGATCACGTCATGCGCTACCTGGCGGGCCTGGACGCGGAACGCGCGAGGCTCGACATCAGGACGATGGCCCTCGAGGGCCACGAGCCGCTCTGGAGCATGGGCGACGACACGCCGACGCCCGGCCGTGCCCGGGTCGACCGGCCGATCGCCGACCATCTACGCCAGGCATTCGCCCAGGTCACGAACCCGGCGATCGACCCTGAGCGCGAGCGCATCGTCATGGACCTGCGGGTCGAGCTCGGGCGGCGACCGGCGCTCCTGGGCGGCATGCCACGGACGCCACGGACATCGCGTCTGCAGCGACCGATCGTGGCCGACCTCGATGGGCTGCTGACCGCGATCCGCGGGACCGGGGCGGCCGTCGTGACCCTGGACGCGACCTGGGACCCCGCCACCGGGCTGGAGGCCTCGATCGAGCGGATTGCCCGCGCTGCCGTGGCGGCTGCCCGGCGTGGCGCGGGCGTGCTGCTCGTGACTGACGCGGCCTGGACGATCGACAGGCTTCCGATGCCGTCGATCCTGGCCACGGGTGCGGTGCACACCGCGCTCACGGAGGCGGGTCTGCGCGGTCGGACCGATGTCGCCGTCAGCGCCGTCGACGTGCTCGACGTGCACACCATGGCCATGCTCCTCGCGGTTGGCGCCACCGTGGTCCATCCGCGGCTCGCGATCGAGCTCGCCGCGGAGCTCGCGGGCACCCGCGGCGCGGAGGAGAAGACACCCGTCGAGACCGTGAGCGCGTTGCTTACCGCGTTCGAAGCCGGTCTCCGCAAGACCCTGGCCCGGATGGGGATCAGCGCCGTCGCGTCGTATATCGGAGGCGCGCTCATCGACGTCGTGGATCTCGACGCGACCGTCGTGGCGCGGTGTTTCCCCAAGGCCGCGGCATGGCCGGGCCGGACCACCTTCGCGGACATCGAGGAGCGCCAGATCGCGCGACGCGCCTCCGCGCTCGCGATCCCCGAACCGGCCGCCGGACGCGAGCCGCGACTCCCCGATCCCGGCTTCGCGCGCTTCCGGGCCGACGGGGAGGCTCACCTGTTCTCGCCACGCATCGCGGGGGAGATCACCCTGCTCGCCGTTGGCGGTGCCGAGGGCATCGCGACCGACGATATCGACGCCCACCTGGCCCGCTACCGGGCGGCCGTCGATCGGCCCGCGGCGGAACGATCCGTGCCGCGCGACGACCTCCGGATCCGTCGGTCGGCGACGCCCCTGCCGCTTGATGCGGTCGAGGACGCGCGATCCATCGTCCGACGCTTCGTCGTGTCGGCGATGAGCGTCGGCGCGCTGAGCCCCGAAGCCCACCAGGCGCTGACGATCGGGATCCAACGAGCGGGCGGGTCCGCGAACACGGGTGAAGGCGGGGAAGATCCCGCCTGGTACAGGCCTGACGCCGATGGCCGCCGGCATGATGCGTCGATCAAGCAGGTCGCCTCCGCCCGGTTCGGGGTCACCGCGGCCTACCTCGCCCGGGCAGACCAGCTCGAGATCAAGATCGCGCAGGGCTCCAAGCCGGGGGAGGGCGGCCAGCTCCCGGGTCGCAAGGCGACCGCCTACATCGCGGCCTTGCGCCGCGGCCAAGCGGGGCAGAGCTACATCAGCCCGCCACCGCACCACGACATCTACTCGATCGAGGACCTCGCCCAGTTGATCGCCGATCTCCGGGCGATCAACCCGCGCGCCCGGGTCGGGGTCAAGCTTGTCGCGGGCCGTGGCGTCGGGACGATCGCCGCGGGCGTGGCCAAGGCCGGCGCGTCCTACATCCACCTCTCCGGTCACGCTGGCGGAACGGGCGCATCGCCACTCTCCTCGATCAAGCACGTGGGGGCGCCGTGGGAGCTCGGTCTTGCCGAGGTCCACCAGACGCTCATGCGCAACGACCTGCGCGACCGCGTGGCGTTGCGCTCCGACGGCGGGCTCCAGACGGGCCGGGACCTGCTGTTCGCCGCACTGCTTGGCGCCGAGGAGTTCGCGTTCGGCACCGCGGCCCTTGTCGCGATCGGTTGCGACATGGCTCGCCAGTGCCACCTGGACACCTGCCCGACGGGGATCGCCACCCAGCGCGAGGACCTGCGAGCCAAGTTCAAGGGCACGCCCGACGACGTCGTCCGCTACTTCACCGCCATTGCCGAGGACATGCGGCGCGAGCTTGCCGCCGTCGGCGCGCGTTCGGTTGGCGAGGTCGTGGGCGAGAGCCGCCGGTTGCTGGCGACCCTGCCGGGGGCCCGGGGGGAGCTCGGTCCGGTGATCGGTGCCGCCGCGTGGCCGGCGACTGCGGCTCGTCGGGCGGATCCCGCCAGCGCCGGGCGCGAGCTCGGCCACGCACCGGCGTCGCAGCTCGAGTTCGGGATCGTTGGCGCGTTCCGTGGCCAGCATTCCGTCACGGCGGCGGGGATCAGTCTGACGACGGCCGATCGCTCGTTCGGCGCGAGCCTGACCGGCGCGCTCGAGCGAGGCGAGCTCCACGGTCCGATCCGGCTCGAGCTGCGCGGCGCCGCAGGCCAGTCGTTTGGTGCGTTTGCCGGCGTCGGGATCGACCTCCGCCTCGTGGGCCAGGCCAATGACTACGTCGCCAAGGGCTTGTCCGGAGGCACGGTCACCGTGGCGCCGGAGCCGGACCTGGGCGCGACGGCCTCGACCGAGGCGATCGCCGGCAACACCGTGCTGTACGGCGCGACCGCCGGTCGGCTCCATCTCGTCGGGCGTGCCGGGATGCGCTTCGCGATCCGCAACAGCGGCGCAGAGGCGGTCGTGGAGGGCATCGGCCCACACGGGTGCGAGTACATGACCGGCGGAACGGTCGTGGTCCTCGGGCCGGTCGGCGCCAACTTCGGGGCGGGCATGACCGGTGGCCGGGCCTACCTCTACGATCCGGCCGGCCGTCACGCGGCCGCGCTCGACGAACGAAGCGTCAGCGCCATGCGGGTGGGCACGGCGCTCGCGGAGCGGCCCGACGGCGGGGCCCGCCTGACCGAGCTCGTTCGCCTGATGGAAGCGCACCGGTCCGCTGGCTCGGAGCTCGCCGAGCGCCTGCTTCGGGAGGCGGACCTGGCCGCCACGTTCTGGCTCGTCGAGCCGATCGCCGTGCCCGAGCCCGCTCCAGACGTCACGCCCTCGCAACCGGACCGCAACCCTGCCGCAGCCGTTTCGGTGCCGACGGCCGCCCGGGCCGTCCCTACGCTGGATCGATGATCCACCCATCCGATCCTGAGCTGCGCTCGATCACGGTCCGCGCCGGCCAGAGCGCCCCCGTCACCTGCGCCACGTGCGGCTGCCGTCTCGCTCGGGCTGGAGACGGGTTCGTCCACTTCAATCCGCTCGCCGGCCGCGATGCGCGCGGCTGCCGGATCGATTGCGCAGACGCCCTCCACGACGCCACCGGGCGACCCATCGCCGTCGCCGTCTGATCGACCCGGCGCCTCAGGCTGGTCCCCCCTCCGCCTCGTCGACGATCCGGTAGCCCACGCCGCGGACGGCCACGACCTGTGGGCCCCCGGCAGCCTGGACCTTGGAACGCAGGCGCGCCAGGTGTGGCTTGAGCCAGAGCAGATCCGGGTCGGACTCGGCCGGCCAGCCGGCTCGCGCCAGCTGGAGGTGAGGCACGATATCGCCGCCAGCGCGGACGAGTGCCTCGAGAAGCCGGAACTCGGTCGGGGTCAGTGCGAGCGCGGCGTCGCCGACCCGTGCCTCGTGACGTCCGGGTTCGAGCACGAGCTGCCCGGCGGTCAAGGGGCCGCCGCCAATGCCTCCCGGGCCGCCCGAGCGGTCCACGCGGCGCATGACGGCGCTGATCCGGGCCAGGAGCTCGGCCTTGCCAAAGGGCTTGGTCAGGTAATCGTCAGCCCCGATCCCGAGCGCGCGGACCTTGGCCGCCTCGCCGCTCTCGCCGGACACGACAAGGATCGGCGCTGGACCGACCGCGCGCATCTGGCCGGCAACGTTGAACCCGTCCGGACCGGGCATCGCCAGGTCCAGCAGGACGAGGTCGGGATGCTCCTCGCGGAAACGCTTGACGGCGGTCAACCCGTCATAGGCGGTGATCACCTGGTGCCCCTCCGTCCCGACGAGCGCGGTGATGGCCCCGACCATCGCCGGATCGTCGTCGACCACGAGAATGCGGAGGGGACGGCTGGACATCGTGATCATGATCCTAGCGCTTGCACGTCAGATGGCGACGGCGGCGGGAAGCGCGACGACAAATCGCGCCCCGTGGGGTCGAGCCGGTTCGCACCACAGGCGCGCCCCCATCGATTCGCCCAGGCGCTTTGCGGCGTACAGTCCGATCCCCGATCCCCTGGCGGTGTGCGTGTCGCGACGGGCATACGGCTCGAAGATCCGCTCGCGCCATTCATCCGGGATGCCCGGGCCCTCGTCGGAGACACCGAGCTGGACCACGCCCTCGTGGAGCGCCCAATCGATGGAGATGGCCGTGTCCGGCGGCGCGTACTTCACGGCATTCTCAACGAGGTGCTCGATGATCTGGCGGAGCCGCGGCGGGTCGGCAAGCCCGTGGAGACGGACGCTCGGGACGACGTCGACGCGATGCCGATCGAGGATCGGCCGCAGGGACGAGACGACCTCGCCGACGAGTGCACCAAGATCGACAGGCGTCACCGACGCGGGACCCTCCGGTACGACGCGCACCGACGCCAGGATCGAGTCGACGAGCCGGTCCAGCCGTTCGATCTGCTCGAGCGTGGCGCGATGCCAGGCAGCGCGGGTCTCGCGTCGCCCCAGGTCGCGCGACTCGCGGCCGCGGAGCGGTGGCTCATCGGCCAGGAGGTCGGCGTAGGCACGAACGACGGCGAGCGGCGTCCTGAGTTCGTGGGTCACGAGGGCGATGAGTTCGCTCCGGGCCTCGTCGATCGCCTTGAGCGACTCGACCCTGGCTTCGGCCTCGCTCTGCTGGCGACCCTTCTCGATGATCCCGGCGAGCAGGTCGGCGACGGCGCCAAGCTGAGCGACGTCATCGGCTGTGAAGTCGCGCGGCCGCTCGGTCTGCACGTTGAGCACGCCCACGATCTGGTCGTGCCAGGTCAGCGGCACGGACAACATCGACGCCACGAAGCGGCGCTGGTCGATGCCGCGGACCCACAGGAACCGTGGATCGACCTTGACGTTCGGGATGACGAGCGGCGTCTGGTGGAAGGC
>JBKKCW010000268.1:0-8166 GCA_046712485.1 Candidatus Limnocylindrales bacterium | reverse complement strand
GCCTGGAGCCTGGTCTGGCTGGCCGGCGCCCACCGCGAGGTACCCGAAGCGACGGCTGCGGGATGGCGCGAGCGCTGGGCGATGGAGGCCGAGCGGTACGGGCAGGCGCCGCTGCCGGAGTTCTTTGGCGACCTGCCGAACGCCGGTCTCCCAGTAGATGCTTCGCAGCTCGCCGCTGAGGACCGCTCGCGATCAACGGCGGACCTCGCCCGACGACTCGTCGTGCCGCGCCTGCTGCGCGAAGCGGTCGATCGCGGCTGGTGGCCAGCCTCGGCCGCCGCCGCGACCGCGATCCCTGAAACGGCGCTCCCCTTGATCGGGGAGCCGACCATCCTGCCGCGCGTCGACGCCGACGCGTGGGCGCGGCTCACGCTCGCCTCCCGGGTGGTTGCGCCAGTCGATCCTGGCTCGGCGCACGCGATCGTTCTCGCCGCCCTCCGAGATGGCGCGGCGGCCAGCGCGGCGGTTCAGGGAAACACCGTTGTCGGCCTCGCCATCACCCGACACGCCGATGACGCGGCCCGGACCCACCTCCTGGCCCTCGGCGTGGCGCCCGGGTGGCGACGCCGCGGACTGGCCACGACACTCCTCGCCAGCCGCCTCGAGTCGAGGGGACCCGCTGACGTGGAGCACGAGGCGCTCATCACAGTGGCGGAGCGGGACCCGATCGAACCCCTGGATGTCGCGACGCGTGCGGCGATCGCCAGGCGACTCCTGTCCGGAGCCGGGTTTGAGGTGACATCTCCGGGTGGCGCCATCGGGGCAGCAGACGCGAGCGCCGTCCGTGGCACCCGAACGTACCCTGGAGCCGAGCCAGAATAGAACACCCAGTCGATTTCACCGCGTCCGCCTATACTGAACGTTCCGTGGGAACCTCGACCCGGACCCGTCGACCCGCACGCAAACTTGCCGCAGCAGGCGAGGGAAACGGGCACGCCCTTCACCCACTGGAGCGCTTCGCGCCGGCGGTACGCGATTGGTTCGCCGCGAGCTTCGAGGCCCCCACCCAGGCGCAGGTGGAGGGCTGGGCGGCCATCTCGGCGGGTCATCACACGCTGATCCACGCGCCGACCGGGAGCGGCAAGACGCTGGCTGCCTTCCTGTGGTGCCTCGACCGGTTGACCCGCGAACCGAGCTCGCCCCCGCGGCGCGGTCAAGTGGGCCAGGTGCGGGTCCTGTACGTGTCGCCGCTCAAGGCCCTGACCTACGACATCGAACGCAATCTGCGGGCTCCGCTGACCGGCATCGGCCTGGCGGCCAACCGCCTTGGCGAGGCGCCGCCCGCGATCACGGTGGCGTCGCGGACCGGTGACACGCCGGCCGACGACCGTCGCCAGATCGCGCGGCATCCACCCGACATCCTGATCACCACGCCCGAGTCGCTCTACCTGATGCTGACGAGCGCTGCGCGCGAAATACTGCGCGGCGTCGAGCACGTGATCATCGACGAGGTCCACGCGATCGCCGGGACAAAGCGGGGCGCCCATCTCGCGCTCAGCCTCGAACGGCTCGAGCGTCTCCGTGGTCCGGACGCGAAACCGCCACAGCGGATCGGCCTGTCGGCAACCCAGCGCCCGCTCGAGGCGATCGGCCGGTTCATGGCCGGCGTCGGCCCGGGGCGCGACGTGCGGATCGTGGTTGCCGGGGCGCGCAAGCCGCTCGATCTCCAGGTCGTCGTGCCGGTCGACGACATGGCGGCAATGGGGCAGGTCCTGCCACCCGACCAACAACCCGGGGGTCCGGCCAACAGCCCCGATGCACGGAACAGCATCTGGCCGGCCATCCATCCGGCGATCCTCGAGCTCATCCGCGCCCATCGCAGCACGATCGTGTTCGTCAACAGCCGTCGGCTCGCAGAGCGGCTGGCCCAGCGGCTGAACGACCTTGCCGGCGAGGAGCTCGTGCGGGCGCATCACGGCAGCATCGCCCGCGAGCAGCGCCTGGCCATCGAGGAGGAGCTCAAGTCGGGTCGATTGCCGGCCCTTGTCGCAACGAGCTCGCTCGAGCTCGGGATCGACATGGGCGCCGTGGACCTGGTGATCCAGGTCGAGAGCCCCACGAGCGTCGCCCGTGGCCTCCAGCGGGTCGGCCGAGCCGGCCATCAGGTCGGCGCGCCCAGCAAGGGCATCATCTTCCCCAAGTACCGCGGCGACCTGCTCGAGTGCGCCGTGGTCACGCGCCGGATGCACGAGGGAGCGATCGAGACGACCGAGATCCCACGCAACCCGCTCGACGTCCTGGCCCAACAGGTCGTGGCCATGACGGTGATGGATCCGTGGCCGGTGGGCGAGCTGCTCGAGGTCGTGACCCGCGCAGCGCCGTACGAGACACTGACTCGCGAGGTGCTGGAAGGCGTGCTCGGCATGCTCGCCGGGGCGTACCCATCCGACGAGTTTGCGGAGCTCAGGCCACGGGTCATCTGGGACCGCCTGACCGATGTTGTCGAGGGCCGCCGGGATGCCCGGGTCGTGGCGGTGACGAGTGGTGGCACCATCCCTGACCGCGGCCTGTATGGCGTCTTCATGGTCGGGGAGGCCGGCAGCCCCGGCCGTCGTGTCGGCGAGCTCGACGAGGAGATGGTCTATGAGCTGCGCGCCGGGATGCACGGCGACGTGGTCGTGCTCGGCGCCAGCTCGTGGCGGGTCGAGGAGATCGGGCACGACCGGGTGACGGTGAGCCCGGCGCCTGGGGTGCCGGGCAAGCTCCCCTTCTGGAAGGGCGACGCGCTCGGCCGGCCGATCGAGCTCGGTCGCGCGCTTGGCGCCTTCGTCGGTGAGATGGAGGCTGACCTGGGGCGAGGCGAGAAGGGCCGGACCGCAGCGGCAACCAGGTTGCGCGACCACCACGACCTCGACGATCGCGCAGCCGAGAACCTGCTCGCCTATCTGGAGGACGAGCGCGAGATCACGGGTGTCCTGCCGACCGATCGCCGGATCGTGGTGGAGCGGTTTCGCAATGAGCTCGGCGACTGGCGCCTCTGCCTCCTGACCCCTTTTGGCGGCCGGGTCCACGCCCCATGGTCGCTGGCGATCGAGGCGCGGATCACCGAGCGTCTCGGGTTCAACGTCCAGACCATCTGGTCGGACGACGGGATTGCGATCCGGTTGCCAGAGGGCGACGCGCCGCTCGACGGGATCGAGGCGCTGCTCTTCCCCGAGGCAGACGAGCTCGAGGATCTCGTCGTCGGGCAGCTCGCCAACTCGGCCCTCTTTGCGAGCCGGTTCCGCGAGAACGCCGCGCGGGCCCTCCTGCTACCTCGCCGGCGGCCAGGGACCAGGACACCGCTCTGGCAGCAGCGCCAGCGAGCCGCGGACCTGCTCGCCGTCGCGTCGCGGTACGGCAGCTTCCCGATCCTCGTCGAGACGTACCGCGAGTGCCTGTCGGACGCCTTTGACCTGCCGGCTCTGCGCGACATCCTGGCCGGCGTGACGCGACGCGAGATCACGGTCCATTCGGTCGAGACGGCGGCCGCGTCGCCGTTCGCGAGCAGCCTCATGTTCGATTACGTCGCTGCCTACATGTACGACGGCGACACGCCGCTGGCCGAACGGCGAGCCGGAGCACTCACCCTCGACCGCGAGCTTCTGCGCGAGCTCCTCGGCCAGGAGGAGCTGCGCGAGCTGCTCGACCCGGACGCACTTGCCGACCTCGAGCTCAGCCTCCAGGCCCTGACCGAGGACCGGCACGCGACGACGCTCGATGCCGTGCACGATCTCCTGCGGCGGCTCGGCGATCTCGCCGCCGACGAGGCAGCCGCCCGGACGGAAGGCGGTGCCGGCCGATCGATCCCCTGGCTGGCCGAGCTCGTTGCTGCACGGCGAGCGGTCAAGACCCGGATCGCGAATTCCGAGCGCTGGATCGCGATCGAGGACGTGGCGCGCTACCGCGACGGCATCGGGATCTCCCCGCCGGTCGGCGTCCCGGCCGCGTTCCTTGGACCGACCGTCGGCGCGCTCGATGGCCTGCTCGCTCGGTGGGCGCGGACGCACGGACCGTTTCTGGCGATCGACCCCGCGCGACGGTGGGGGTTGCCGGTCGGGGTGGTAGCGGATGGACTCGAACGGCTGGCGGCCGCGGGGTCGCTGTTGCTCGGCGAGTTCCGCCCAGGGGGCTCCGAGCGCGAATGGTGCGACCCCGAGGTCCTCCGATCGCTGCGCCGACGGTCGCTCGCGCGGCTCCGGCGCGAGGTGGAGCCGGTCGACCCGGCGGCGCTGGCGCGGTTCCTGCCCGAATGGCACGGGATCGCGCCCGTCGGCGCAACGCCGCCGCTGTTCCGCGGGTCGGCCGCCCTCGAGCGCCTGGCCGAGGTCGTCGACCAGCTGGCCGGCCAGCCGATCCCTGCGTCAGTGCTCGAGCGCGATGTGCTCCCGGCGCGGATCCCCGGCTATCAGCCGCGGCTGCTCGACGAGCTGGGCGCCCTGGGTGAGGTGGCCTGGGTCGGGCGCGGCGGCCTCGGGCGCGACGACGGCCGGATCGCGCTCGTCCGGCCCGGACGCGAGGTCCTGCGGCCAGCCGGTCTGCCCGATGGCACTGATCGACCGATGGGACAGCGGCACGAGGCAATCCGCGCGCACCTCGGGCAGCGTGGCGCCTGCTTCTATCGCGAGCTGTACACCGCGGCCGGCGGCGGGCGGGATCGAGACGTGCTCGATGCGTTGTGGGACCTCGTCTGGGCGGGCGAGGTCACCAACGACACCTTCGCGCCGCTCCGTGCACTGCGCTGGAAGCGAACCGCGAGCGGAGGAAACGGCAGTCGGCGACCAGGGCGTCCCGGGCGGCTGACCGCGCTCGGACCGCCCGAGGCCGCGGGACGTTGGTCGCTGGTCCCATCCGAACCTGCGGGCACGGCGACCGAACGACTCCATGCGCTCAGCCTCGCGCTCCTGGAGCGGC
Organism: Candidatus Limnocylindrales bacterium; assembly: GCA_046712485.1. Lineage (GTDB taxonomy): Bacteria > Chloroflexota > Limnocylindria > Limnocylindrales > CSP1-4 > SPCO01. Next base: position 3,273 of record JBKKCW010000268.1, on the reverse strand, counting down.
ACGGCGTCCTGACTCGTGAGGCCGTGGCGGCCGAAGGCGTCGACGGCGGCTTCAGCGCCGTCTATCCCGTCCTCCGCGCCATGGAGGATGCCGGGCGGATCCGCCGCGGGTACTTCGTGGATGGTCTGGGCGCCGCGCAGTTCGCGGTGAGCGGCGCGCTCGATCGCCTGCGTGCCGTGCGCGAAGGGTCGGATCCGCCGGCCGACGGGGACGTGGTGCTGCTGGCGGCCGCGGATCCCGCGAACCCGTATGGGGCGGCGCTTGCCTGGCCGCGCCGCGATGAAACGGATCGACGGCCATTCCAGCGCGCCGCGGGCGCGTACGTTGTCCTCGTCGACGGGATCGCGGCGCTCTACGTCGATCGGGGCGGCTCGTCGCTCCAGGTGTTGCCCGCCGCCGACGAGCCGGACGTGGCGTTGGTCGCCGCTCGGTCGCTGCGGACGCTCGTTCTGGACGGTCGGGTTCGCGAGCTCGTCATCCGCAAGGTGGATGGCGACGACGTGGCAACGTCGCCGTTTCGGCAAACCATGCTCGACGCCGGGTTCGTGGCCGGTTACCGCGGTCTCCTGTTGCGCGGCGATCGCCCGGGGAGCGCCCGGACGGCCACCGCCGCCAGGCGCTGACGAACCTCCATGCCCGAAGGCGACACGCTCTTCCGGACGGCCGCTGGCCTGCGCCCGTACCTCGTCGGTCGAACTGTGACTGCGGCCCGCGTGGCAGGCCCCGGCGCCGTCCCGCAGATCCACCGGGTGGTCGGGCAACAGATCAAGGCGGTCGATACGATGGGCAAGAACCTGCTGATCCGGTTCGACAACGGGCTCGAGCTGCGGACGCACCTGCGCATGAACGGGACCTGGCACCGCTACCAGCCCGGCGAGCGGTGGCGCCGGCCGCCGGGCCGGGCGCGACTTGTGCTCGAGGTGCCCGGTGCTGTCGCGGTCTGCTTCGACGCCCCTGTGGTCGAGCTCCTCGAACAACGAGCGGAAGTGGTCCATCCACCGCTTGCCGGTCTCGGGACGGACCTTCTCGCCCCCGACTTCGTTCCGGACGAGGCGCTGCGACGGCTGCGCGACCCGGCACGCGCGAACCGGGCGATCGCCGAGGCCCTGGCCGATCAGCGGGTGATGGCCGGTCTCGGCAACGTCTACAAGAGCGAGGTCACCTGGATCGAGCGTGTGTCGCCGTTCGCGCCCGTCGAAGCGCTCGATGACGAGACCCTGCACCGGCTCGTCGAGACCTCCCGACGGCTCCTGCTCGCCAACGCGACGAGCCGCGGCGGACCCGAGCGCGTGACCACCGCCGGAGATCGCGGCGCACCCGGGCCGCTCTATGTCTACCGTCGAACTGGACGACCGTGCCGTCGTTGCGGAACGCCGATCTCCAGCACGCGACAAGGCAGCGAGCTGCCGCGCAACACGTACTGGTGCCCGACCTGCCAGGGTCCTGCGCGCTAGCATCCGCGGGCATGTGCGAGCAGTTCATCGCCCGGGCCGCGGAACCCTTCCGGCTCGACGTGCTGTGGCCGTTCGCCGAGCGACTCGAGCGTTTCGGCATCGCCGGCTTCGGCTGGGGCGCCGCCTGGATCGGCGACGACCGCCGCCTCGATTCCTATCGCGATCTGCGCGCATTCGGCGACGACCCGGGTCGCGAGCGGATCGGTGCCATCGAGACGACGGCCGTGCTCGTGCACCTGCGGCGCCCATCGAAGCTGTCCACGCTCACCCTGCCGGACACGCAGCCATTCGACGACCCAGCCGGCAGGTACGCATTCAGCCACAACGGGGACCTGCGCGATTATCGGGCGCTTCGCGCCCGGTACCGGGCCGACGGGCGGATCCACGGTCGTGCCGACACGGAGGTGGCGGCCCGCTGGCTCGAGGACGCCTGGCAGCCGGACCGCCCGCCGACCGTCCTCAAGACCCTCCACGAACGATTCGGCGGTCAGGCCAATCTCGCGTTGCTCGGCGTCGAGGGAACCCCACACCATTACGCTGGGAACACCGAAAACCCGGTCTTCAGTTTCCGTCTCGGGCAGATCGGCGTCGCCTCGACGGGGATCTACTCGCTGGACCGCTCGTTGTTCCGGCTGGCTGCGTCCGGGGCGACCGAACGCCGCCTGATCCGAGTGGGGTCCGTCGTCGAGCTCGATCCACTCGGAAGCCCGAACCTGGTGGCGTAGGATGACCGTGAGGTCGACCTCGTCACGGGAAGGGTAGGGCGATGGAGGGTTCGATCGTTGCGCCGCCGAGCGGCGGGCGCCCGACGGTCCTGCTCCCGAAACGGGAGCTCTTCCGGATCTCCCTGTACTGGCTTGGCCTGAGCTCGATCTTTGCGGGGCTGACCTTCATCCTCGGAGCCAGGCTCGAATTCGACGGCCTCGTACAGGACAAGTCGGAAGCCGGCCGGACGTTGTTCCTGCTCACGATCGCGGGCGCCCTGATCGCGGTGATCGTGCAGCCGACCATCGGCACGATCTCGGACTACACGATCTCCCGCTGGGGTCGGCGAAAGCCATACATCCTCATCGGATCCGTGCTCGACGTCGTCTTCCTGGCGGCGATCGCGCTGAGCGCGGACCTCCTCGCGATCGCCGCGTTCGTGGCGCTCCTGCAATTCAGCTCGAACTTTGCCCAGGGCCCGTTCCAGGGGTACACTCCCGATCTCGTGCCCGCTCCGCAGGTCGGCTTTGCGAGCGCCCTGGTCGGCATGATGCAGATCCTGGGCAATGTAGCCGGCAACCTCGTCGGGGCGATTGCGGTGGCCCTCGACCAGTTCGCTCTCGGCCTGATCGCCCTCGGTGTCCTCGAGCTATTGACGATGGTGTCGGTCGTGGTCCGCGTCCGGGAGGGCACGGCACCCAAGTCGCGGGAGGGCCGTTCGTGGACGGCGATCGCCGGCGAGGCGTGGGGCACGGACATCCTCCGCGAACACAGCTTCCTGTGGCTCGTGGCGTCGCGCCTCGCCGTTCTGATGGCCGGCGGCGTGCTCGTCAACCTCGCCGTGTTCTATCTCGCTCGGTCGCTTGGCATGAACCAGGAGGAGACCGGTGCGGCCTTCATCCCTCTGGTCGGTCTCGTCGCGCTCGGGACGGTCATCGCGGTCGTTCCGGCCGCCCGGGCGTCCGATCGGCTCGGGCGCAAGAAGGTCATCTACCTAAGCTGTCTGGTGGGTGGCATCGGCCTCGCGATCGTCGCCATGGCCCCGTCCTTTCCCCTTGCGCTGATCGGGACCGCGGTGTTCGGCCTCTCGACCGGGATCTTCCTGGCCGTCGAC
>JBKKCW010000267.1:0-3555 GCA_046712485.1 Candidatus Limnocylindrales bacterium | reverse complement strand
CACGACGTCCGTCCCGACCTCGAGCGGCTGGCCGAGGTTTGCCTTCTTCATGAAGTCGACGCCGTAGTCGACGCCGTCCAGATCGGCGCCCGGGATGTCGAGCGCGACGGCGTCCATTGCGCCGGCGGTGATCGCGACAGCATCGAACTCGGCCTGGAGCTGTTCGAAGGTGATGTCCACACCGATCGTCGTGTCGTAGACGAACCGGACACCGAGACGCTCGACGAGCCGGACGTCCATCTCGATCGCCTCGCGCGGCAGGCGGAAGGCAGGCACGCCGATGAGCATCGTGCCGCCGCCAAAAGGCAGGCTGTCGTAGACGGTGACCCCGTAGCCCTTGGTGGCGAGCTCGCGAGCGACGGCCAGCCCGGCCGGTCCCGCACCCACCACCGCGACGCGCTCCTCGCGCGGCGTTATGAGGGGCATCACGTCGGGGATGCCCGAGGCCTCGTGCCACTCGACGAGGAACCGCTTCATCGCGCGGATGGCGAGGGGCCGGTCGATATCCCCGCGGCGGCATGCTCGTTCGCACGGTGCCGAACAGACATACGAGCACATTGCGGCGACCGGATTCGGTTCGCGCGACAGGATGTAGCCCTCTTCGAACCGACCCTCAGCGGCGAGGTTCAGGTAGCCGCGACAGTTCGTCCCGACCGGGCACGCCTCCTGGCACTCGATGTTGCACTGGAGCCAGGACGCGTCGACGGGCTGGACGAGAAACTCGTTGGGCGAATCGATGGCCAAACGGGCGTGCCTTTCCGCGGTTCACGGGTTCGGACGCGAACGGAACCATCGGGTGGCTCCGACTGGGCGAATCTACCATCCGCCCATCGCCCCCTGCAGGATCGCGGATTCGAGTTGACGATGCCCTGGCTCGCAGCTACGCTGGCCAATCAGAGTCGCCACGCGAGAGGGAGCACGACCCGGGAGATGCGGGCAGCGTGACCGTCAGCGAGTTCATGTTCCTGGCCATGGGCCTCGTCCTCGGCGTGGCCAGTGGCGTGGCCCTCATCGAAATCATCCGGGCCAGGCCCCCAGCACGACGCGAGGTCCGGTTGACGGTCTCCAAGGACGCGATCCCGCGGCGCCGGGGGTCCACGCTGTCCGACGATGCGTTTGTGACAGCTGGGCCCGAGCCGGCACGTGGCGGGCCAGCCGATCGCCGTGAAAAGGACGCCGCCGACCACGGCAAGGCGACCGAACGTCGAACCAACGTTCTCAATACAGGCCAACGAGGGTCCCAGCGAACGACGTCCTCCAAGCCGACGCCGAGCATGGTGGGCATGTCCATCTCGGGTGGCGCCGATCCGATGCTCGGCGCACTGCGGGCGGGTTCGCGCGACGCGTCGCAGACGCTCGCCCGTTCGCCCCAAACCGGTACGCCAACCGCCCCTCCGACCGGGGGGGCCACGACCGTCCGCGGACAGGCGTCGGTCGCCCTCATGGACCAGCCGGCCCCCGTCGAGGATGCGGAACGCGCAGTCGCGCCGCCCACGTTCTCTGGACCGTGCGCCGATGAGCGCCGCCAGGCACATGAACGTTGCGAGCTCGCGACACGCGCCCAGGCGCAGGCCGCGGCCGCGGCGGAGGCATTGCGGCGCGCGCAGCGGGCCTATGACACGCACACAGCCGCGGCGGAGGCAGCCGCCGACGCCGCCAACCCGCGCACTGTCCGAACGCGCAAGGAGGATGCCCAGCGCAGGTTTCGGGCAGCGTCGGGGGCGGCCGGCGGGCCAGTCGCTGTGGAGGCTGCCGCTCGCACATGGCTCCAGGAGATCAACCAGATCAACCGCGAGGCAGCCGGCGCCAGCCTGACGGCGGAGCACGAACGGGCGGCGGCGGCGGAGATCGGTGCTCGCCTCGAACGGATGAGCCTGGAATCCGACGCCGCCCGAGTGGGTGCCGAGATGGCCCACGCCGCGTGCGTTGCAGCGCGAGCCATCGTCGCCGATTGCGACGAGCGGACGGCAGGTGGAACGACGGCAGCTCGGGCGACGTCGGCCCCGGCATCGTCAACGGAACCGGGTGCCGCGGACGTGGCGGTCGACGAGGTTCTCGGTCTGGCGCTCGAACGGGGAAGGGCTCCTCGGATCTTCAGGCTGCTGCGGGGCGACCAGGAGGCCATGGAGACGCTCGTGGCCAGGCTCTCAGGCGGCGATCAAGAGGAGCAGCGTCGCTGGCAGCTGTCGCTTTCCGCCCTCGTGGATGCGATCCGCGCGGACGCCATCGAACAGGCGTACCTGCTCTTCCCGCACGAGCATCCGTTCTGGGGTCCGCAGACCCAGCAGCAGAACCGCGACATCATCACGGCCCTGGCGTCGCTCGGTCACCGCTTCGACGGGCTGGGTGGCTGGGTCGACGATCGGCTGCCCACACAGCGGGAGTTGTCGCTCGCGCTCGGCTACGCGGGCCTCGATCCGATGCGGGTCCGCAACTGGCCGAATGCGCAACAGACCACCGAGCTCCTTGCCCAGGTCGAGGTGGCCGCCGACGAATACCTGGCCGGCGTGGCCGGGGAACTGACCCTTGCCGAGATGGTCGAGACGCTCGGCCGACGCGCCGACAACCTGGTCGAGCTGTGGAACAACTGGGGGCGCGTCCGACCGCTCCTGCTCGAGGAGCGCTGAGGCCTCAGCCGGGTCCCTCCTCCTCATCGTCGTCGATCACTACGAGGCGGAGCACCTCCGCGGCCGAGACGCCGATGGCTGCGCCTTCCTCGGCCGCCGACGCACGGATCCGCGCCGCGACCCGGTCCATGTCCTGGATCTGCGAGGCGTGGGCGCGCAGGGCGTCGATCCGCCGTTCGAGCGTGGCCGACACGTCCACCCGGGTGTCGGCCCGTTCCGACCAGAACAGGTAGATCCGGCGGACTTGATGCGCCGGCAGGCCCGCGCGCGCGAGGTGCGGGAAGGCCATCGGGTTGCGTGCCGCCGGATAGACGGCGTCGATGGCGGCCAGGCCCGCGGCGCGATGGTCGGTGTGATTGATGCCGCCGTCGTCGTAGATGAGCGTCTCCGGATCGGTGGCCAGGACCGCGTCCGGGCGAAAGGTCCGGATCTCGCGCACGAGCTGCTCACGCAGCGCGAGATCGTTTGCCAATGCCCCGTCTGGCTGGTGCAGGAACGTCACGCCGGCATATCCCACGATCGACGCTGCGGCACGTTGCTCCGCCTCGCGATGGGCGGCCAGCGCGAGCGGGTCGGCGTCCGGGTCCTCACCACCCTGATCCCCGCTCGTGCAGCAGACGAGCCAGCCCCCCGAGCCCGCGTCGATCCAGCGCGCCGCCGTCGCAGCCGGCCCGAAATCGGCGTCGTCCGGATGGGCGACGATGACCATGAACCGGTCCGGACGCCAGGTATGGTCGGCCGGCGCCGTCGATTCTGTGGTGCGTTCTGTCATCAATACGCCGCACCCGCGCCGGGTGACGCGGCTGCGTGTTGCGTCACCCTGCTCCGGGCAGTACGCTTGCGGCCGAGGCTTCGCTCGTGTCCCCCCACGAGCGAAGCCTCTTGATTCCCGGCGATCACCCGACGGCGGCCCCGAGCTCATCGAGCG
>JBKKCW010000266.1:0-6849 GCA_046712485.1 Candidatus Limnocylindrales bacterium | reverse complement strand
CCGGTAGCCAAACCCGGGGGCGCCGTTTGCCCGCCCGCGTTCAGTCCAGACCTAGGTCAACAACGCCTCACTCGGCGTCCCATGCCGCCTTGACGCGCGTCTGGAAGTCAGCCCAGTCGATCGCGTCCCCGCGAATGGCGCGCTGGAGGAGCGCCCCGAGCCCCTCGCCGGCGATACCCGCGGGAAGCAGGTCGGCGCCGTCGTAGCGGATCTGGGCGGCGCTCGTCAGGGACTCGGCCTCGCGAACGACGAGCTCATTCGGGTACGCGTCCGTGCCGACGCCCTTGTGCGGCGTCACGATCGCGCCCGTGCCCGCCCACACCTGGTTGGCCTCGGGCGTGATGACGTACTCGATGAACGCCTTTGATCCGGGTGTGTTGGTCAGCGCGCCGATGACGTCGCCACCGAAGGTGGTCACATCTTCGCCGCCGAAGGTCGGGAATGGGAACCAGTCAATGGTCTCGCCGATGACCAGCTCGGTGTTCGTCTGGCCCATTGCGATACCGCCGACAAACCCGCCTTCATAGAAGACGGCCGCCTCCGGCTCGGGCTTGAAGACCTGGGCGATCGCATCCGTCCAGGCACGGCCGACGGCCGCGTCGATGCCACCGACGACGTAGTCGTCGTTGATGACCTCGAGCATCGTGTCGACGGTGGCCTGCACCGATGGATCGGACCAGTCGCCCTCCGCGCTGAAGAGCTTGTCGTATGCCTCGACACCGGCCTGGCGGATGTAGATGTTCTCGAACCAGTCGGTCAGGTTCCAGTCGTCCTTGGCTCCGAGCGCCATCGCGCCCGGGCTGGACTTGAGGGACTCGAGGGCTGCCTTGAACTCGTCCCACGTCGTCGGGACGGCGACACCCGCCGCCTCGAAGAGGTCAGGCCGGTACCACATGGTGCCCTTGTTGTTGTACTTGGCCGGGAGGGCGTACAGCTCCCCGTCCACAGTGCCGGCACCAAGGAAACCTTCCGGGTAGCTGCTGGCAAGGCCAGAGGTGTCGATCCCGAGATCGGAGATCTTGACCAACGAGCCATCCTTGGCGAACCGGCGAAGGAAGCCGATGCCCGGAATGATCGCGATGTCAGGCGGGTTGCCGCCCGTGATCCGCGACTGCAGGGTCGTGGAATAGGTCTGGCGGTCCGCCTCGTAGTTGACCGTCACGCCTGTCTTGGCGGTGAAGGCGTCGAGGACGGCCCTGAAGGCTTCTTCCTCGCTGCCGCCCCACAGTGAGAGGACGTTGATCGAACCACCGGCACCAGGCTCGGCGGATGCAGCCGGTTCGGTTGATGCGCCGGGCTCGGCAGATGCCCCCGGTGCGGCCGACGCTCCCGGCGCGGTCGTGGCTCCAGTTGAGCTGCAGGCTGTGGCGACGAGCACGCTCGTCAGGATCAGGGAGAGAACGCGTAGCGATCGATTCATCGACCACCTCCGATGAGCCCGGCGCACACCACAACGTGGCCGCGACGAACGGGGCTGACGACGATACGGATGTTCGGATTGACCGTGACTCCTCCTCCTGCGGCCGGGCTCGTCGGCGCGGTCCCCCTCCACAAGGAACGCGACGCCGTGGCTCGCTCGACCGAGTCCCCGCGTTTGTCGTCCGAACGGCGATCCGACGCAGAGGTACGATGGCAGGCCGCCATCGACCGCGAGACTAGGGCCGGGTCCAGCCGGCTGTCAATGGCAAACCGGTGTGGTGAACGACACGCGCATGGGCTCGGGCGAGTCCGTCCCTAGGCGGAACCGATCACCCGGAGTGCATGCGCGAGCACGCGCCGGCCGATGGCGGCGGCCTCCGAGGGTGGCGGCCAACTGCTGTCCTGCTCGACCATCAACCAGCCCGCGTAGCCGCGCGTTTCGAGCACGCGCAGGATGGCCATCAGGTCGAGGGAGCCCGAGCCGAGCTCGGTGAAGATGCGGACGCGCGTGGCAGCATCGAAGCCATCGATGGCCCCCTCGCGGAGCTGCCCATGGACGGCGGGATCGACGTCCTTGAGGTGGACGTGGCTCACGCGGTCGCCGAACGTCTCCAGCGCCGCAACCGGGTCGCCTCCGCCGACCGTGTAATGGCCGACATCGAGGCAGAGCCCGACGGTCTCCGGGTTTGTGGAAGCGACGAGGCGCTCGACTTCATCGGGCGTCTCGACGAAGGTCCCCCCATGCGGATGGAACGCGAAACGGGCTCCTGCCGCGATCGTCTCCTCGGCCAGCGCGTCCAGGAACGCCGCAAGCTCGCGCCAGGCCCGCGCAGTGAGCCTCGGCGCCTCCGGGCTCGCCGCCCTGGCGGTCCAGCGGTCTCGCTCCGGCGACCCGTCCAGGGCCACACACAACACCTCGCCGCCACCCTCGCGCAGCAACCGGAGTCGTTCGCGTCCGATGGCGGCCGCTTCGGGACGGAGCCCTCCGGCCCCGGCCGGCAAGGCCACGTAGACCTCGGCGAGCCGCAGGCCTCGTTCGGCGAGCATCGTGCGAAGCGACGCGCCGGACGGGAACGAATCGGCCAGCTGCGTGCCTTCGAAACCGAGGCGGGCGAACTCGTCGAGCAGCGTCGCGGGATCGACGGCAGCCGCGGTTCCTGGGCCATCGCCGTACTGCCACAGGATGGGCACCGTCCCGATCGATGCCTTCGGGAGTGCGTCCGTGGGCCGCCGCAGCCACGTGCGCGTGTCGGGCGCCGCCGTTCGGGCGTTGGTCATCGATCGTGCTCCTCGGCCGGGAAGTCGACAAGCTCTAGACTGGAAATCAGGCCCGCCCAGACGGGTCCCAAACGCAGCATCGAAAGTATGGGCCACGATTCGCCCGGCTTGACCGTCGTCCGCCCCGAGCGCGGTCAGCGGAGCCGAACGGTCGCGAGCTCCCAGGCCCCAAGCGGCAACCGGAGCGTGGAATCGTCGACGGGTATCGACGGACCGATGCGTCCGAGCAGATCCACGACGATCGCTTCATGAAACGAACCGCGCACGACGGCCTCGGTCGCGCTCGGGTGCTCTGCGACAAGGCGGAGCTCGAGCCAGTCGCCGCGTCGTCGCAACGCACTCAGGACCACGCCAGCACCGGCGATATCGAGCCCGGCCACCTCGGCCGGGCCCAGGGCGAGCTCGCGAGCCGCCCCCCGGACGGCAACGAACGGGTGTCGGTACCGCTCCATCGCATCGAGGACGCCGCTCGCCGACCAACTCCCCGCGTGGGGCATGATCGCGAATCCGAACCGCCAGGTACCGATCCGTTGGGCATCCGGCACCCGGATCTCGGGGCCTGCCGGGTCTTCGCGATACGGGTTCGCGTTGCGGCTGATCAGCCCAAACGAGCGAAGCACGGTGACGGCCAGCTCCCGCCCCCCGCCCACGAGCTCGTACTCGGTCAGGTGATCGACGAGGATGCTCATGCCCTTCGCGTGGACGAATCCATGGGCGGGGTAGGTGGGCAGAGGCACCTCGCCATGGCCCCCCTCCATCGTCAGTCCGCGCTCGACCACCGCGAACTGGCCCTCGGCCGATGACGTCGCGGCGGGCTCGGGGAGCGGGACGTGCCAGCGCAGTCGGTGGTTGCGCGATCGGTTCTCGAACTCGATCGCTATGCGGACGAATGGCTCGCCGATCCGCAGCTCGAGCGTCGTGGTCACGTCCGTGTCGACGGTGGCGGCGTCGCGGCCGGCGCCGCTCGGCTCGAGGTCGATGGGCCAGGCATAGCGGCGCCTGACAACGAGCTCACCGAGGAGCGGCCCGGCAGCACCAGTCGAAACGGCAACGATGTCTGGGGTCTCGACCAAACGATCGACCACCGGCGGCCCGTAGTTGTAGCTGTCACCGAAATCGCCGCCGTCGACGAGCCGGCCGACACCTTGCAACATGACACCGTCCCCCTGCAGACGGACGGTCCCGTCCGCCGCCATCTCGACCGAGACGAGGCCGTTCGACATCGAGTGGGCGCCCACTACGACTGGTTCCACGTCCGGATCGACCCTGACCGCCGCCGGGCCGTCCACGAGGGTCGCCGTGGCCTCGACCGTTGACCAGCCGAGGGGTGGCGCGGTCACCCGGACGAGGAGCTCCTTTCGCTCGGGCGCCCGGACGACGAGTTCCCAGGATGTGTCGGGCGCACCCTCAGCAGCGGCCACCACCTCGTCGACCAGCTCGTCGACGTCGAGCTCCGGCGGTTCGCCGATGTCATCCACAAGCAGCGTGATGGTCGGCGGATCGTCTTGCGCACGGATCAGGGAGCCGTTGAGCTGTCGCCCGAACAGCTCGCGTCCGTGGCGTCGGCGCGCAATCAGCTCCCGGATCGCGTCCCCGTGCAAGCGGATCTGAGCGACCACCGGGTCTTTGCTCGATCGCTCCTGGAACTGGGCGGGCAGACCGCCCGCGACAAGGCGGAGCGGATGTCCCTCTGCCATCGCGACGTCGAGAGCGATGAGATCCGTTCGTCGTTGGGGCGACGGATTGACGACGGCCCAATCGCCATTGGGAACCATCGCCGCGATGCGCCGGGAGGTCGTTTGCAGGACAGCTCGACCAAGCTGCTCAGCCTCTGCGAACCGGGTCAGGACCTGCGCGGCCACGGCGTCGTGTGAGCAGCCGCAGATCGAGTCGTGGGCCGAGTTGTCGACGACGCGCCGCCAGGCCAGCTCGAGGAGGCGTTCCGGCCAGGCGCCGCCGTGCAGGGCGGTCAGCGGCTCCGCGTACCGCTCGAGCAGCCGTTCGGTCCGGCCGGCGGCTGCCTTCAGGTCGATCCGGGCCGAGCTGACGCCCATGAGCATGTTCGCCCGGGCGCCGGAGCGGAGCTCGCCCAGCCACGTTCGGCCATGGCGGCCGTCGACCTCCGGTCGCGCCGCGTACTCGGCCAGGGTCGCGAGCCGGACCTCCACGTCGTCCCGTTCGCGGTTGGCCGCATCCACCAGGTCCGCGAGGCGTGGCGAAGGGACGGCGTGGTCCGTGCCGTACATCGCGAGCGCGGAACGTTCGCCGTAGAACGCCGCGTTGGCAGCGAGGTACCCCGCCAGCTTCGGCCCCAGCCGGTCCGGCACGTCGAAGAGGTAGGCGCCGTTGCCGTACCCGCCGACAAGGTAATCGGTCACGACTTCCGATCCATCTGGCGAGACCCACCGAAACGTGTCGCGATCGATCGCCATCGGGACACCGCGCCACACGGCGGCCCGGTCGATGCCCGCCCGTCGCAGGATCTGGGGCATCTGCGCGACGTGGCCGAACATGTCAGGGAGATAGCCGACCGGCATCGCGCGGCCAAGTTCCTCGGCGCGTGCCCAGCCAAGCTCGAGGTTGCGGACGATCGTCTCGCCCGACACGAGGAACTCGTCCATCAGGATCTGCCACGGCCCGATTGCGAGACGTCCCTCCGCGATCAGGCGCCGGATGAGCGGCTCGGCCTCGGGCCGGATCTCCAGGTAGTCGTCGACCGTGGCCGCCTGGCCGTCGAGCGTGAAGCGCAGCCGCGCATCGTTGTCCATCCGCTCGAGCAACTGGTCGACAAGCTCGACCAGACGGGCCCGGAATGTCTGGAACGGCTCATACCACTCGCGATCCCAGTGCGTATGGGGAACGAGATAGACGACCGGGCGGTCGGTCAATCCTCGACCTCGGTCTGGATCGGGATGCCGAGGTCCCCCGCGCGACGAGCCGCCACCCGCTGGGAGGTCACGATGTCCGCGCGACCCTCGACGATGCCCGCCTTTGGAGCGGCGCCGTCGACGACGAGAGCATGGAACGCGAGGAGCTCCTCGTCGAACGCCTCCACCAGGGATCGACCCTGCGTATCGCGTCGCCCCGCGCCCGAGCGCTCGACGATGCGCAGCTCGGTCGGGGCGTTGAGCAGGTACGGCGTCGGGAACTCCAGCTCGATCGTCGCGCGCTCGGTCACCACCCGCACCTCCTCACGGTACGCGGCGTATTCGGGGAGAAAGTGCCAGCGGATCGCGAACCGCGCATCGCCGCCGAGCCGCCCGGTGATCCCGACCGACGGGAGCCATTCGTCCGCGGGCCAGACGTCGACTGCATCGATCCCGATCGGGTCGCCCGCGAATGCGCGGATGATCGCGAGGTCATGGACGATGCTGCCGAGGACGACGTTGGCGTACAGCTTCCCCAGCGGTGCCGCGGCGGGCCCGAGCGCGACACGCAGGAGCCGGTCGTCCTCGGATCGGAGTGCATCCATGGTCTCCGGCGCGATGTCCGTGGGCGGCGGCAACAGTCGCGCGTGCGCCAGCTGGCTCTCGCCCGTCGGGTGGAGGACGCACACTTCGATCGAGCGGATCGCGCCGACCCTCGTCGTATCGGCAGCAACGGCGACGCCCTCAACGACCGCGGGATCGTAGAGCTTCATGTACCCGACCTGGAGCCTTGTCCGGGGGTCGGCCGTGAGTCGCGCGGCTATGGCATCCGCCTCCGCGAGCGTCCAGGCCAGCGGCTTCTCGGTGAACACGGCGATCCCTTGCTCGAGACCAGCGAGGATCGCGCCGCCATGGGATCCCGAGCTCAGGATGAGCAGCCCGTCGAGGGCCGCTCCGTCGAGCATGGCGTCGAGCGTCGTGAAGCGGCTCGTCTCGGGCACCCGGTAGCGCTCGCCAATCGCGTTCGCGAGCCCAGCGGACAGGTCCGCGATGGCAGCGATCCAGAACTGGTCGCGCAGCCGCTCGATGATTGGGAGATGGACCGCCTGGGCCACGGCACCCAGGCCCAGGACGCCGAGTCCAACGCGATCAGGCACGGGAAGCCGTGCGGCAGGCGGTGCCCATCAGCGGCAAGTATAGGTGGCGGCCCGGCCCGCAACGTCGGTGGGAGCCGCCGATGTCGTAGGCTGGTTCCGCGGCAACGATGCGTCGCGAGGTCGCGTGA
>JBKKCW010000265.1:0-3517 GCA_046712485.1 Candidatus Limnocylindrales bacterium | reverse complement strand
GCCCCAGACCTGCTCGGCAATACGCATCTCTACGAAATCGTCTGTCCGTGACTGCCGGCGCCTATACTCGAAAGCCGATGCAGCCTGCACGCTTGGGGCCGGATTCGCTCGACAGCCGATTTGACGGCCTCCAGGCGGAGGCCAGCGCGGCGGTCGGCTATAGCGCGAACATGCTCAAGGGCGTCCGCGAGCGATACCACCAGGCATACCTGGAAGCGCTCGCGCAGTGGCAGGCGTTGCGCGATGACCTGACGGCATCGGATCGTGAGCCGCGCGACCCGAGAGCGCGGACCGTGGCCGATGATGCCTCGGGCGACGATGCCGCTGAAGCCGCTGAAGCTGTCGCCGGCGACGCTCGCCGGCGCAGCCTTCGCGGCGATGTGGACCACCTCACGGCTGAGCTCGGGGCCCATCAGGCTGAGCTCGGCAAGCTCGAGCTCGCCGAACGGACCCTCGAGCGGACGTGGCTCTTCCTCGAGCGCGGCGACGCGAGTCTCGTGAATGAAGCCGCCATGCCGGCCACGAGCAGCGATCTCCAGATGCGGATCATGGAGGCCCAGGAGGCCGAGCGATCTCGTCTTGGCCAGGAGATCCACGACGGACCCGCACAGGCCCTCGCCAATGCCATCTTCCAGGTCGAGTACATCGAGCGTGTCATGGACACCGACGCGCCCCAGGCGCTCGCCGAGCTCCGACTCCTGCGCGAGCTGTTGCGACGCGAGCTCGACGATGTCCGGGCGTTCATCACCCAGCTCCGACCGGCAACGGTGGACGAGCTCGGCCTCGACGGCGCGATTGGCGAGTCGGTCGATCACCTGAAGGCACTGGCCGGACTCACAACTCGGATCGATCTCCAGGCCCCGGCCGGTGTCCTGTCGAGCGGTCAGCGAACGGTTGCGCTGCGCATCGCCCAGGAAGCCCTGCAGAATGTGCGCAAGCACGCGGGGGCTGCCAATGTCACCGTCGAGAGCCGGTTGGACGGCAACACCTGGGTCATGGAAGTCCGCGATGACGGTCGCGGGTTCGATGTCGGGGACGTGGCAGCGCGGGGCCGGCGGAACTTTGGACTGCAATTCATGCGCGAGCGGGCCGAGTTGATCGGCGCGCAATTGGACGTACGATCACGACCGGATGGCGGCACCGTCGTCCGGCTGGCGATCCCGACGGGGATCGGGACGGGAGCAGAGGAGAGCAGATGAGTGCCATTGACTACAGCGGGCCCGACCGCCGGCGTGGCCCGTCGGACCGCAAGGCGCTCGACGAGATCACGAGGATCCTCGTCGTCGACGATCACGCTCTGTTCCGGGTGGGGATCGCCAACATCCTCGGCCAGCAGCCCGACTTCGAGATCGTCGCCGAGGCCGAGGACTCCCGGAGCGCGATCGATCGTGCCCTGGAGACTTCGCCGAACATCATCCTGATGGACCTCTCCCTACCGGCGCCAGGCGGCATCGAGACGACGTCTCGGATCAAGCGCGAGCTGCCCTCGACCGGGATCATCGTCCTTGCGCAGACCGAAGACGAGGACGCGCTGTTCGACGCCATCAAGGCCGGCGCGGCGGCGTTCATCCTCAAGGATGTCGGTCCCGACGACCTTGTCACGATCATCCGACGCGTTGTCGCCGGCGAGTACCTGATCAACGACAAGGTGTTCTCCAAGCCGGCCGTGGCCTCGCGCGTGCTCAAGGAGTTCCGCGAGCTGGCCGTCTATGGCCAGGAGGCGGCCCCGATCTTCGCGCCGCTCTCGCCGCGAGAGGTCGAGATCCTCGACAACATCGCCCAGGGCATGACCAACAAGCAGGTCGCCTATGCGTTGTCGATCAGCGAGCAGACCGTCAAGAACCACATGAGCTCGATCCTGCGCAAGCTGTCGGTCAACGATCGGACCCAGGCCGTGGTGTACGCGATGCGCCAGGGTTGGATCCGGATGCCGGAAGACTGATCGCCCGACCGCCATGACCAACCGCGCGACAACCGGGCCAAACGCCGAGGCGGAGCCGACCGGTCCGGCCACCGTCTCCGAGCTCGCTGCGCAGATGGCCGATGAGATCGGCGTCCTCGACAGAGAGTTGACCGAGGTCGAGCTGCTGATCACACAGGCAAGAGCGGAGGCGACCCGGCACGAGACGCGCCGCGCCGCCGCATCCGAGAAGCTGACGACCGCGGTCGCCGCCGCTGAGGCCCGCGGCGAGCCCCCTCCCGAAACCGCTGAGCTCAATGCCCAGCTGGTGCTCCTGACCAAGCGCGCCGCACTGATGGAGACGCAGGTCGACGTGCTCGAGGGCAAACAGCGCGCCCTCACTCGATTCCGCGAGGCACTAGCCAGATACGCGGACGGGCTGGCTTCGGTCCCCGACGCCGGCCGTGCACCCACCGCCGCGGTGGTCGGGAACGGCCGCAAGGGTGCCGCGGCGAGTGGCGCGGCCGAAGCCATCGGGTCGCTGCCGCCGGCAGTGTCACGGCTGCTCCTGGGCGCGCAGGAGGACATGCGTCGTGAGATCGCACGGGCGATGCACGATGGCCCCGCGCAGAGCCTGACCAACATCGTCCTCCAGGCGCAGATCGTTGAGCGCCTGATGAAGAGCGATCCTGCCCGGGCCGCCGCCGAGGTGGCCCAGCTGGTTGGGATGGTCCAGCAGACACTCGAGGCGACCAAGACCTTCATCTTCGACGTCCGCCCGATGGTGCTCGATGACCTCGGTCTGGTGCCGACCCTCCGCAAGGCAGCGCGTGATCGAGGGCGGCGATCCAGCGTCGCTGTCGATTTCGAGTCGATGGGTCAGGATCGCCGGCTCCCGATGGACCTCGAGAGCGGGCTGTTTCGGATCCTGGACGAAGCCCTGGCTGGCTATCTCGAGGCGCGCGCAGAGCGGATCTCCATCCGGCTCGACTGGTCGGCTGATCAGCTCGACGTGTCGATGACGGCAACGCGCGCGGCGGTGACGGCCAGGCCAACCGTCTCCTCGGAGGCAACCACGAGCAAGGACCTGCCCCCGGCCCTGGCCGCGATGATGGAGGAGCGGCGGGCCGATGCCCGGACAGCCGCGGAAACGGCCGAGCGCGACTCGATCGTCGAACTGCCGCCATCAACGTGGCGCGAGATCCAGGGTCGAGCGACGCCGCTCGGCCTCACGGTGGAGCTGTCGAGTGACGGCTCGGAGCTCAGGCTGCTTGCCGAGCTGCCACAGGCCAGCGCGGAGGGCTGATGCCCAGGACGCCTGGGGAGGGCGGTCAGGGGATCGTGGAGTATGGTCTCATCCTGGTTCTGACCGTCGCGCTCACGGCGCTGATCCTCGGGGTGTTCGGCGGGACGCTCGCGGACGTCCTTGGCTGGATCGGATTGGCAATCGAGCATGCTACCGGCGGTGGTTGATGAGGCGGGTCCCGCCTTTGGACCCGTACCATTGGGCTAGTGTTCCGGGTCTCGAGCGCTTCGTATAGTGGGTTGGCCCTCACTCGGGGGTGAGTACTCATCCAGGAGGCCAACGCATGGCATTGATCAACGATCTCTATCTGA
>JBKKCW010000264.1:0-8285 GCA_046712485.1 Candidatus Limnocylindrales bacterium | reverse complement strand
CTAATACGATAGCATGGTGATATGAGCGACGCAAGCAGCTTCGACGTGCTCCCGGCGATCGACCTGCGCGGCGGACGGGTGGTCCGCCTGCAGCAAGGCGACTTCGCACGCGAGACCGCCTACAGCGACGACCCAGTCGAGATCGCCATGCGATTTGCCGATGCTGGCGCTCGCTGGCTCCACGTCGTCGACCTCGATGGGGCTCGGACGGGGACGCCGGCGCACGAGGAGGTCATCCGGGCGATCGTGTCGGCGGTGGGGGATCGGGTCAGCGTCGAGGTAGCCGGAGGCCTGCGCGACGAACACGTTGTCGCGGCCGTGCTTGCAGCCGGCGCCGCCCGTGCGGTCGTAGGGACCGCGGCCTTGCTCGATCCGGCGTTCGCCGGCCGGCTCGTGACCTCGCATGGCCCAGATCGGATCGCCGTCTCTATCGATGTCCGTGATGGTCACGCGTTGGGGCATGGCTGGGTACGCGGTGCGCCCAGCGTGCCAGCCGAGGAGGCGGTCGTGCGCCTGGGCAAGGCGGGGGTGGCCACCTTCGAGGTAACCGCCATCGAGCGCGATGGTCTCCTCGGTGGACCCGATCTGGAGCTATATCGCCGGCTCATCTCCCTGGGCGAGGGGGCGATCATCGCCTCAGGCGGCATCGCGAGCCCAGCCGACATCGCCCTGGTCCGCCAACTGGGATGTTCGGGTGTGATCGTCGGTCGTGCTGTCTACGACGGGACGCTCGACTTGACGGCCGCTCTGGATGCCCTCGTATGAGCCCCCCGAAGCACCTTTGCTTGCGTCGGATGCATGAGTGGTCGCCACGCTCAACAGCAAGCCATCCTTTTGGTCAAGACCGTGCACCCAGTGCATCGGTTGAACGCATCCCGACCTCCAGCGTACAAATCGAGGGTCGACCCGTTGCATCTGTCGCAAGGTTCCAACTGCGGGCGAGATGAACCTCGATCACTCGTTCATCGGATGCAGCAGGATGGAGGGATTCGTGCACGAGATGCAAAAGAGTGACCAACTGGCGAACCAGGCTGGCTCCTGCGCTCGCGTACCAGCGCCTAGTGGCCGCCCGGCACGTGGCCGCCGGCTGCCTCGATCTCCTTGCGGTGTGAGTCGATGACCTTCTCGGCGATGTGGCCAGGCACGTCGTCGTAGTGGTCCAGCGTCATCGTGAATGAGCCCCGGCCCTGGGCCAGGGAGCGAAGCTCCGTGGCGTAGTTGGACATTTCAGCCAGCGGCACGTGGGCGCTGATGACCTGCATGTCGCCATCGCTGTCCATCCCGAGCACACGACCGCGGCGGCCGTTCAGGTCTCGGTTGACCTCGCCCATGTACGCCTCGGGGATCCGGATCTCGACTGCCATGATCGGTTCGAGCAGGGCTGGCTTGGCATGCTGGACGCCGTCCTTGAGCGCCATGGACGCGGCGATCTTGAAGGCCATCTCGTTCGAGTCGACCGGGTGGAAGGAGCCGTCATAGAGCGTGGCCCGGAAGTCGGACAGTGGATATCCGGCCAGCACGCCACCCTCCGCCGCTTCCCGGATGCCCTTTTCGACCCCGGCGAAGAATCCCTTCGGCACCGAGCCGCCGACGATCCGCTCCGCGAACTCGACACCGCCGTCCGGGTTGGGCTCCAGCTCGAGCCACACATCGCCGAACATCCCGTGACCGCCGGTCTGCTTCTTGTATCGGCCGTGGACCTGCGTCTTGCCGCGGATCGTCTCCTTGTACGGCACGCGTGGCGTGTGGGTCACGATCGCGGCCCCGAACTTGCGCTTGAGCCGCTCGATGATGACGGCGGTGTGGGCCTCACCCATGGTGCGCAGCACCTGCTCGCCCGTGCTGCTGCGCTCGAGCCGGACCGTCGGCTCCTCCTCGAGCATCCGCGCGAGCGCGGGGCCCATCTTGTCCAGATCCCCCTTGCTCTGTGGCTCGATTGCCACGGTCAGCGACGGTTGGGGGAACTCGAGCCGGGGGAGCACGAGCGGCTTCTCCCGGACGCTGATCGTGTCGCCGGTCTCGGTCACCGACAGCTTCGCGACTGCCCCGATCTCGCCAGCCTTGAGCTCGCCGATCGGCTCCTGCTCCTTGCCGTGGAGGAGCAGCAACTGGCCGATCCGTTCGTCCTCGCTCCGCGTCGAGTTCCAGACGTGTGCCTGGGAATGGAGCGTCCCGGACAGGATGCGCAGGTACGTCAATCGCCCGACGAAGGGATCGGCGGTCGTCTTGAACACGCGCGCGAGGATCGGACCGGATTCGTCGGCAGGAACTTCGACTGTCGCGCCTGCCTTGTCCGTGGCCTTCACCGGTGGTTCGTCGGCGGGGGAGGGGAGATACCGCACGAAGGCGTCGAGGAGGGCGCGCAGGCCGATCCCCTTCGTCGCGCTGCCCACGAGCACCGGCGCCAGCACGGAGTCCTTGACCCCTTTGCGCAGACAGGCGTCGAGCTCCGGGTCAGAGATCTCCTCGCCCTCGAGGTACTTGGTCAGGACGTCGTCGTCCGCCTCAGCAGCTGCTTCGAGCAATTGGTCGCGACGCCGCGCGACCTCGTCAGCCATCTCGGCGGGGATCGGGATCTCCACTTCCTTGCCGCCGTCGAGCTTCCAGGCCTTGCGATGGACGAGGTCGACATACCCCTCGAACGTGTCGGCCGCCCCGATCGCCAGGTGGATGGGCGCGATCTTGGTGCCAAAGGTGGAACGCAGGGCGTCCAGGGCTGCCGTCGGGTCCGCGTTCTCGCGGTCGCTCTTGTTGATAAAGAAACACGCCGCGGTGCCGGTCGATCGTCCCAGCGCCACGGCGTGCTCGAGGCCGGCCTCAACGCCGGTCGAGGCGTCCATCACGAAGAGCGCCCCGTCGGCTGCGGCGAACCCCTCGATCACGTCGGCGATGAAGTCGGGATAGCCAGGCGTGTCGAGCAACGAGATGCGTGTGCCGTCCGCTTCGAATGTCCCGACCGCAAGGCTCAGCGACGCCCGGCGCTTCTGTTCCTCGGGCTCGAAATCGAGGTGCGCCGTGCCGTCGTCCACGCGGCCCAATCGGGAGATGGCACCGGCCATGAACAGGAGCTGTTCGGCCAGCGTCGTCTTCCCCGAGCCCGCGTGGCCCGTCAGGACGACGCTGCGAAGATGTGGGAGATCGACACTCTTCATGGTCATCGGGTTCGTCGGTCCTTCCTGCTGGTAGGGGACACGGGACGGCCGCGGCGGGGAGTTTGGCCATGATAGTCCGCTATACTCCGGCCCGCGATGTCCGGTCATTCAAAATGGTCCACGATCAAGCGCCAGAAGGGCGTCACCGACGCCAAGCGAGGGGCCCTCTTCACGAAGGTCGCGCGGGAGATCTCCGTGGCCGCGCGGCAGGGCGGCGGTGACCCTGACGCGAACTATCGGTTGCGCCTCGCGATCGAGAAGGCGCGCTCGGTGAATATGCCCGTCGACAACATCAAGCGGACGATCGACAAGTCGACTGGCGGCGGCGAAGCCGAGCAGTACGAGGAGATCGTCTACGAGGGCTATGGGCCAGGTGGCGTGGCCGTCCTCGTCGAAGCCCAGACCGACAATCGGAACCGGACCGCCGCTGAAGTTCGTTCGATGTTCACCAAGTCCGGCGGCCAGCTGGCCGGATCCGGTGCCGTCGCGTGGCAGTTCGAGCCTCGCGGATTGATCGCGGTTTCACGCAACGGCGTGGACGCGGACGAGGTCGCGCTGACGGCGATCGATGCTGGCGCGGAGGACGTCGACACCGATGACGGCGAGGTCATCGAGATCTACACGGCGCCAGCCGAGCTCGAACGCGTGCGCCAGGCACTGGAGGGCGCCGGCGTCCCAGTCGATTCGGCGGAGTCCACGATGATCGCGAAACAGACGGTGGACCTCGATTCCTCGAAGGCTCGCCAGGCGCTCCGTCTCGTCGAGTCGCTCGAGGATCTCGACGATGTTCAGCGCGTGACCTCCAACTTCGAGATCCCCGAAGACGTCTTTGCCGAGGTCGCCGGGTGATCGTCCTGGGCATCGACCCGGGGACCGCTGCGTTGGGCTACGGGATCGTCGAACGGACCGGTTCGCGGCTGCGCGAGGTCAACCACGGCTGCCTGGTGACGAGCCCGGATCTGAGTCTGCCCGAGCGGCTCCTGGCGATCCATTCGCTCATGGACGAGCTCCTGGGCCTGCACCACCCGGACCTGCTCGGGACCGAGCGGCTGTTCTTCTCCCGCAATGTGCAGACCGCCTTCGCGGTGGGTCAGGCGCGCGGCGTCGTGCTGCTCGCGGCCGCGCAACATGGCGTGCCCGTGCGCGAGGCGACGCCGAACGAGGTCAAGAGCGCGATCACGGGGTACGGCGCGGCCGACAAGGAGCAGGTGCAGCGAATGGTGCAGCTCGTGCTCGGCATGAGCGAGCTCCCACGACCCGATGACGCCGCCGATGCCCTTGCCATCGCGACGTGGGTCGCGAACTCGGAACGCGTCGGCTCGATGACGCGCGGCGCGGCCACGGCCGGGGTCCTGGATCGCGCGGCCGTGGCCCCGATCACCCGTGGCGAGACGGGGTACGAACGGGCTGTTCGCGAGGCACTTGCCTCCGAGCGCGCCGCCGCCAAGCGCAGCGCGTCGTAGCCGGGCTGGCGTGTGCAGCGGACCGGATCTCGATTCGTGCTCGGCAGACTGCAGAATCGAACCGAGGAGCTGTTTTCGTCGCTTGGCGCAGGCTACGGGGCTGACATGATGCCGGCCAGACACGGAGTCGCTTCGAGAGAGGTCGTGAACGTTGGCCGGATGCGGTTCGACCTCCATTTGCGGTCTGTCAAGCACGGCCCGCGACGGTGATCGCCTCAGTCGAAGGCGTTGTGGGCGCGGTCGCGGCCGATTCGCTGGTGATCGACGTCGCCGGTATCGGGTATCGAGTCTTTGCGGCGCCATCGATCATCGCGGCCTCGCAGCCAGGGAGCACGCTCAAGCTGCACACCTACCACCTCGTCCGCGAGGACCAGCAGGCGCTGTATGGGTTCAGGACCGCCGAGGAGCTCGGGTTCTTCAACCTGCTGCTCACCGTCACCGGGGTGGGGCCCAAGGTCGCGCTCGCGATCGTCGGCAGCCGCCCGACGCCCGACCTCCAGCTCGCGATCATGCTCCAGGACCAGGCGGTGCTCGTGAGCATTCCCGGGATCGGCAAGAAGCTAGCCGAGCGCGTGATCTTCGAGCTCAAGGAGAAAGTCACCGCGGCCGGTGTGGCTGCTGCATCCGGGATCGGCGCCAGCGGGATCGGTGCGGCCGAGAGCGAGGTGATCGCCGCGCTCCAGGCGCTCGGTTACTCGCCCGCCGAGGCAAGGGAAGCGTCCCGCGTGGCGCTCGCCGACGCGACGATCGGCGGCACCCTTGAGGATCGCGTCAAGGCCGCCCTGCGGAGCCTCCTCCGCGACTGACCCTGTTACGGTCGCCGACCGGCGAGCGCATCGGCGTGCCGGCCTCGTGGGTCGATCGAGGCTCGGCCCTGGCGGGCCGCGAGCTGTGCGAGCGTTTCGTTGTCGAGGATCTCGAGCATGGCGTCGCGGACATCGATCATGGCGTCGCGAAGCGGGCAGGTCGCCTCATCCGGACAGGAGCACGGCTCGTAGTACCGCAGCGAGACGCAGCCCATCGGGGCCAATGCGCCGTCGAGCAGTCGGACGACTCTTCCGATCGAGATAGCCGACGGGTCGGCGGCCATCGCGTACCCGCCGTGGGTCCCGAGCGTGGTCCGGACGACGCCCCCGTGCTTGAGCGTCGCCATGATCTGCTCGAGGAACTTGACCGGCAGGCGGTTGCGGGTCGCCAGCGTAGTCAGGGCGATCGGTCCCTGACCGTCGTGTCGAACCAGATCGATGAGGGCTCGGAGGCCGTACTCGGACCGGCGGGACAGCCGCATTCGCGCATCCTAGCGCCGAATTCCCCTCGTCAGTTGCGCTTCGGCATGATGAGAACATGCGTGCGATATGAGCCGCTGCATGGTAGACTCCGCGAACGATGACGGACGACTTCGCTCACATTCTGTCGGCGGACGTCGAGGACGATACAGATCGCGTGATCGAGGGCACACTTCGCCCCCGCACGCTGGACGAATACATCGGCCAACGCGAGGTCAAGGCGAACCTCTCGGTGCTGCTGCAGGCGGCGCGGGGCAGGGGAGAGGCAGCGGACCACGTCCTCCTGTATGGCCCACCTGGTCTCGGCAAAACGACGCTGGCCACGATCATCGCCCGGGAACTCGGGGTCAATGTCAAGTACGCCTCGGGCCCGGCGATCGAACGCGCCGGTGATCTCGCCGCGATCCTCACGTCCCTCGAAGAACGCGATGTCCTGTTCATCGACGAGATCCACCGGCTCAACCGGGCGGTCGAGGAGATCCTCTACCCAGCGATGGAGGACTACGCCCTCGACGTCATGATCGGCAAGGGCCCATCGGCGCGGTCGCTGCGCCTCAGCCTCAAGCCGTTCACCGTCGTCGGGGCGACGACCCGGGCCGGCCGGATCAGCTCGCCCCTCCGCGACCGTTTTGGCGCCACCTACCGTCTCGACTTCTACGACGAGGACGAACTCGGCGCGATCGTCGACCGATCTGCGGCGATCCTGGGGGTCCCGATCGACGCGGCGGCCATCCGTGCGATCGCGCGCCGGGGCCGGGGCACGCCAAGGATCGTCAACCGCCTCCTCAAGCGGGTCCGTGACCATGCCCAGGTCCACGGGGACGGCGAGGTCGACGAGGCGACCGCGACGGCGTCCATGCGCGCGATGGAGATCGATGACGAGGGCCTCGATTCGACCGATCGCAAGCTCCTGGCGGCGATCGTCCAGAAGTTCGCCTCGGGCCCTGTCGGCGTGGCGGCCCTGGCCGCCGTCCTGTCCGAGGAGACCGAGACGATCGAGGACGTCTACGAACCGTTCCTCCTGAGACTCGGGTTCATCGACCGGACGCCATCTGGTCGGATCGCGACGGATCTCGCCCGTGTTCACCTGTCGGGTCTCGGCTACGAGATCCCGCCACCCAGGCGATCGGATCCGGGCATGCCCAGCCTGTGGGACGATCCGCCCGTCGCCGCCGAGGGCCAATGACCCGCCCATCATCGCGGTGCCGGGTGACGCCCGACCCGTCCCGGCGCCCGCGCTGATGCCCGGCGCCGCCGAGTTCACGATCGACATTCCCGCGCTGCCCTCGGCCGAGACGCGTGCTCGAGCCGGCCGCCTGACGCTGACGCACGGCGTCGTCCAGACACCACAGTTCATGCCGGTCGGCACCAACGCAACGGTCAAATCGCTCAGCCCGGACGACCTCCGCGACACGGGGGCCTCGATCATCCTGGCCAACACCTACCACCTGTACCTGCGACCCGGGCATGAACGGATCGCGCGGCTCGGTGGTCTGCACCGGTTCATGGACTGGGACGGCCCGATCCTGACGGATTCGGGCGGCTTCCAGGTCGTCTCGCTCGGCGACCTCCGGGTCGTCGACGAGGACGGGGTCACGTTCCGGAGTCACCTGGACGGCTCGATCCACCGGTTCACGCCCGAACATGCCATCTCGGTCCAGGAGGCGCTCGGGTCGGACGTGGCGGTGGCGTTCGATCAGCCCGTCTATCCCTCCTCGCCTCGGAACGTGGTCGCGGATGCGACCGCGAGAACACATCGCTGGGCGGAGCGCTCGCTCGCCGCGCACAAGCGAGCAGGCCAGGCGTTGTTCGGGATCATCCAGGGCGGGCTGGACCCGGAGCTCCGCGCTGCGTCCACGCAGTTCATCGCCGGACTGCCCTTCGACGGCATCTGCCTGGGTGGCCTCGCTGGCGATGAGAGTCCCGAGCAGCGCGATGCGACGCTCGATGTCGCCGTGCCGCTCCTGGCCGACGATCCGCGGCCGCGCTACCTGATGGGACTTGGGTCGCCGGCGGACATCCTCGAAGCCGTGCACCGCGGCGTGGACCTGTTCGATTCGGTGATGCCGGCACGGGTCGCTCGAAACGGGCAACTGTGGGTCCCGGGCGGTCGCCTCAACATCCGGAATCAGCGGTTCCTCGACGACCCTGCTCCGGTCCAGGACGACTGTCCGTGCCTCGCGTGCCGGCGGTTCTCGCGGGCCTATCTCGCGCACCTCTTCCGGGCCAGGGAGCTGCTGGGCTACCGGCTCGCGACTTGTCACAACCTGACCTTCACCCTAGACTTCATGGTCAGGATCCGTGCCGCCATCCGAGCCGGAACCTTCCCCGCCGCGATGGCCGATTTGCGGGTCCGCGCGGGTCGGGTGAGTGGCGGCGAAGGC
>JBKKCW010000263.1:0-10535 GCA_046712485.1 Candidatus Limnocylindrales bacterium | reverse complement strand
CGATCGCGATCAGGGCGTCCGCCCGCTCGCGAGTGCTCCTGCCAAACAGCTCGGCTGTGCCCCACTCGGTGACCACCGTCCTGACATGGGCGCGCGTCGTGACGACGCCCGCTCCGGCCGCAATGCTCGAGACGATCCTGGACCGCGTTCCATTCGAGGCGGTGGATGGCAGGGCGATGATGGCCTTGCCCTCTTCGGCCAGGGCAGCGCCGCGGATGAAGTCCATCTGGCCACCGACGCCGCTGTACAGCCGGTGCCCGATCGAGTCGGCGACGACCTGGCCGGTCAGATCGACCTCGATCGCCGAGTTAATCGCCACCATCCGGCTGAACGAGCGGATGACATGGGTGTCGTTGGTGAAGTCGACGGAGCGCATCTCGACCATCGGGTTGTCGTCAACAAAGTCGTACAGGCGCCGGGAACCCAGGAGAAATGCGGTCACGATCTTGCCGCGGTTGCGCTCCTTGCGAACGCCGGTCACCACCCCCGCCTCGACCAGATCGACGATCGAATCCGTGAACATCTCGGTGTGGACGCCCAAGTCGCGCTTGTCACGAAGCGCGAGCGCCGTCGCCGCAGGGATGGCGCCGATCCCGAGCTGGAGCGTCGCACCGTCCGGGACGAGTTCCGCGACGTGTTCGCCGATCCGGCGCTCGACGTCGCCGATGGTGCCGACCGGGTGCTCGTAGGGCGGCACGTCGACCTCGACCGCAATGTCGATCTCGTCGACGTGGATGAAACTCTCGCCGAGAGTTCTCGGCATCGCCTTGTTCATCTGGACGATGACCGTCCTGGCAGCCCGAATCGCGGCGTGCATCGCTTCCACCGAGACGCCGAGGGAGCAGAACCCGTGGGCGTCGGGCGGGGTGGCATTCACGAAAACCGCGTCGAGCGGCAGCGCACCCGAATCGAACAATCGCGGCACGTCCGACAGGAAGACCGGGACGAAATCCGCCCGGCCCTCGTTCACGGCGGCGCGGGCATTTGACCCGATGAACAAGGCACGGTGCCGGAAATGGCCAGCCATTTCGGGCGCCAGGTGGGGTCCCGGACCCTCGCAATGCAGATGGATGACGCCGACGTCGCGAAGCTCAGACGCTCGGGCGACGAGCGCGTCGAGGAGGACCGAGGGTGTCGCCGCCGCACAGTGAAGGTAAACCTGGTCCCCCGAGCGGATGCCAGCGACGGCTTCCTGGGCGCTGACGATTCGCACGGGGTCAGTCTGACGTTCGAATGCTCAGGCTGTGGCAGGGATCACGCATGCGTAGGCGGGCGCGCCGGCCGATGCCAGATCCAGCGCGGCCGTCGCGTCCTGGACGACAAGTGCCGTGACCATGCCGAACATCCCGTCGATACCTTCGGCATGGGTCAGGATGTGGCAGTGGAAGGCCCACGCGCCGGGCTCGTCGCACTCGATGACCACGTCCCAGCGTTCACCCGGGTTCACTCCGAGCGTGTCGCACGTGAATGCGGCGGACCCCAATGGATAACCGTCCCTGGCCACGACGCGCATCGGCATCCCGTTGAGATGCCAGGGATGCATCATGTTCCCTTCGTTCATGAATCTGACGACGATCGTCTCCCCCAGGCGGGCGACGATCGGCGCAGTCGCCGGAAACCCGCGGCCGTTGATCGTGAACCCGCCGAGCGCGTCGTTGCTGACCCACACGATGTCCTGGCTCGCACCGTACAGCCGGTCGTAGCGCTGGGCCGGGTCCCGTGGCTCGACAATGAATGCTCCCAGCAGGCCGCGGCCCACCTGGTCGGTCGCGTTGTGATGCGAGTGATACATATGCGAGCCGGGGACGCGCGCGACGAACTCGTAGGTGAACGTGTGGCCGGGTTTGATCGGCTCCTGGGTCACGTGCGGCACACCATCCATCGCATTGGGGATGCGCTGCCCGTGGAAGTGCACACCGGTCGTCTCATCGAGGTTGTTCGTGAAGATTGCTCGGACCTTGTCGCCCTCGACGACGCTCAGGCGCGGCCCCGGCCAGGTGCCGTTGTAGCCAAGTGCGTCGATCGGATCCTTCATCGCGTCGATCTGGTGGCGGATCTTGTCGATGGTCAGCTCGAAAACCTTTGTGTCGCCGTCGAGGCGAGGCTCGAGCGGCTGGTTGCCGAGAGGCAGGGTCGTCGCTTCTCCACCAAGGAACCGACCAACAACCGCCTTGGCGTTGGCGTCGTGATCGATGGGGTCGGCGGATGCGGAAGGCCCGGGCGAGTGATCCATAGAAGGTGGCGCTGAGACCGGGCCCGCCGTTGGTTCCGGGGCGGCGGTCCGCGCTGGCGGGAAGGTCCAATTCTGTGCGGCAGCAGGAGCGCATGCCGCGACGCCGACGGCCACGAGACCGCCGCCGGTGAAGGCAGCCGATCGGAGGAAGCCGCGTCTCGAGAGTGCCGTCGCAGAAGCGGGCGTCCGAGCCTCTGGTGACGGCTGGGTGAGATCAGCTGGGGCGTTGGCGGAGTGAGAAGTGTCCATGCCGCCGAGTGTCCGCACCACAGGTAGCGGAGCAACGTGCCGACCGGCCCCTTCCAGACAGGCCACCTGTCGCATTGGCGTCGGTCGCGCCGCCCGTTGACCCGCCTCGCTGCCGGTAAGCTCGCCCCGCCCGCGCCAGTGTTCCCGGCGCTCGTCCAACCTGTCGTCTGTCTACCGGCAGCGGGAGGCTAATCCTCGACCACGACCAGGCGGTTGAAGTGGCGCCCCCGGCAGGATTCGAACCTGCGACCTTCCGCTTAGAAGGCGGCTGCTCTGTCCACTGAGCTACGGGGACACGGTTAGCTGCTTGGTGCTCGCACGAATCTGCGCTCTCCGCCGCAAGGGCCGAGAAGACCGCCAGAATCTACCTTGCGCCAGATGCCATGGTCCGGCATCTCGAGGCGAATGATGTGCCGACGGGCGCGCGGGCCATCCGACGCGAGCACGTCGAGTGTGTTGGACCGGACCGATATGCCAGGCGCAGTGCCGGGCAGTCCGGAGCCGGGAAGCCCTGAGCCGGGAAGCCCTGAGCCGGACAACCCCGCGCAGCCCTCGCATGTCGTCCTCAGGCGCGAGTTCGAGACAGATCCCTCGTGAACGGATGCAAATCCTGCAGATCGGGCAGGAAGTCGGCGCTCTTCACGCTCACGTGTGCCAGATGTGCCCCTCACGACGACATGTCCCTCCAGGGACGCCCGCGGAGGCCCGTGGAGGCCCGTGGCTCAGCACAGAAGGTGACATGCCTGCCCGCGGTGGCGGGGCAGTTCCCATTCGGTGGGATGGGGCCTATACTCGGCAGGAGTGTCGTGTGTCGAGCGCGGGGCAACGTGCCAGGCCCGCTCCACGACGCGAGGCCGGGGGCGACCGCCGTGTTCGGCGGAAGCTGCTGAGGTCGCCATGAGCCTTGGAGATCGGCTCTTCCAGGTCCGTCGCGCGGAGTGCCGCGATCACCTGATCCGGTTCGGGCAATCCGCCGAGCTCGCCGAACGCTGGTGCGAGGCATGGGAGCGTGAGGCGGAGCATCGCGGATGGCAACGTTCCGCGGAGTTCTGGGATCATGGACGCCTCTGGATCGACGCCCAGATCGCGCTCAGGCGAAGTCCGACAGCACTCGTGACGAGGCACTGAGAGTCGCCGCGCAAACCGTTGCCACCGAAGCTGACACGACCCGGCCTACCATGGCGCCATGAGCCATCGAGCCGACCCTGACCGCATCCACCAGGCGCGCCGCGCGGCGATCCGCAACGCGATCATGCAGGCGCGTGGCATGGACCAGGACGTCGTCGAACGTTGGTGCGACGCCTGGGAAGCCGAGGCCGTCCTCCAGGGCCGCGAACGCGATCGCGACTTCTGGGATGCAGGCAAGCTCTGGATCGACCGCCAGTGCGCCGCGAGGAAACAGCCGCCCAACTGACCGGCGGAGCGGCGAATCGGCCGTGCTACACTGCGCGACCCAACGCCCCGGCCGGGACGCGGGGTGGGGTTCCAGTGAGGTCCGATCGGCCCATGTCGGCTCGTCGAGGGGGCGCGACCGCGGGACAGCTTGCCCTCGAGCTGCCGCTCGAGCTCCCGCTGATCTCGCTGGCGCCGGAGTGGAAGGAGCAACAGCGGCTGTGGGGCCACCCGTTCCACCCGATGTGCTCGTACCTGGCGAGCTATCCCGCTGCCCTCACGCACGCCTTCATCGCGCGGTATTCGCGGCCTGGCGACGTCGTCATCGATCCGTTCTCCGGTCGCGGCACCACGCCGCTTCAGGCTTGCGCGGAGGGTCGCATCGGCGTCGGCAACGACCTCAACCCGTTCGCCCACCTGCTCACAGCGGCCAAGGTCGAGCCGCCGACACGCGCCCAAACGGCGACTAGGCTCGCCCAGCTCAGACTTGCCTGGAATGCGACCGCTCCGGGCTGGCTCGAGCTTGGCGCCCGCGTTTTCGCCGATCCCAGTTCGCCTGGCTCGCTGATCCCGCCGGCCGGCTCGGGCGGGGCGCCTCGGGATGCCAGCGAACCGGTGCCGATCGAGGTCGCCCTGGCGTTCCACCCGCGAACGCTCGGGCAGTTGCTGTTCGTCCGGACGACCCTGCGGCTCGACGACCGAACCGACCGCTTCCTGGCCGCGGCGCTGACGGGCATTCTCCACGGCAAGAGCGCCAGCTACCTGTCCGAGCTCATGCCGAACACCTTTTCGATGGCCCCTCGGTACGTGCGCGACTTCGCCGCCAGGACCGAGTTTGCGTCGCCCGAGCGCGACGTCTTTGACGGGCTCTCGAAGAAGCTCGATCGGCTGTTCCGCCAACCGCCGCCCCAAACCGAAGGCGTCGCCCTCCTCGGTGACGCTCGCGATGTCGCCGATCGAGCGAAGCACGCGCTCCGGGCCGCCGGTCGACCGGACCGCGCTCGCCTCGTGGTCACGTCCCCTCCCTACCTCCGCGTCGTCAAGTACGGCTACTACAACTGGCTGCGAACCTGGTTCCTTGGCTTTGACGCGCGAGCGATCGACGCGGCGCTCGACGACGCCCACCACCGAAAGCCGTACCTCGCGTTCCTGCGGGAGGTCCTCGCCTCCCTTCGGCCCGCGTTGACCGACGACGCGGTGGTGGTACTCGTCATCGGCGACGTCCTGACCGACCGTGGTCGGGACATCCGCAACGGCGTTGGGCTTGCCGAACGAACCTGGGAGATGGCGGCCGAGCCGGAAGGCTACAAGCTCGCCGGCGTGGCGCTCGACGATGTCGCCGCGGGTCGAAAGATGACCAAGCTATGGGGCGACGAGGCCGGACTGGCGACCAAGACTGACCGGATCCTGGTCCTCGGAGCGACGGAAGCGGGTCGTCGACGGGCGCTTGCTGGCGCCGCCCTCGATATCGACTGGTCCTGGCCCCCGAAAGCCCTGCGCACAATCTGACCAACGGCGGCCGCCTGCTCTACGATTGGGGCCCGTGACCACGACCACCGGGCGGCCATCGATCCTCCCGCTCCGACCACTCCTGACGGCACTGGCAGCCCTCGCCTTCCTCGCTTCGCCGGTTCGCGCGGAGGACATCCTTCGGCTCGAGGGCCCGATCACCGACACCACCGGCGTCCTCGCCGACGGCGCCGACGACATCGAGGCTGCCATTGCGTCGGCCCTCGACGACGGCGTCCAGGTGTTCGTGCTGTTCGTCCAGCGGACTGACGGTCGGACCGCCGAGGAGTACGCCGCCGACACGGCAAGCGAGAACTCGCTGGGTGGCGATGACGCGTTGATCCTGGTCGCCCTCGAGGATCGGACCGACCAGATCTGGATCGCCGACGGCCTCGATGGGATCAGCAATGACGAGCTCGACGACATCGTCACCGGGACGCTCGAGCCGGGACTGCGTGAGGGTGACTTCCCGGCTGCCGTGGTCGACACGATCGAGGCGCTCGGTGCGGCCAACACAGTCGCCGTGCGCACCGCGGCGCCCGCCACGCCGGGCCCGGAGCCGACCGCCTCAGACGGTGGCGCTGGCGGTGTTGACGCGGGCGGCGGCCCTGGACTTGGTCCGATCCTCGCGCTGGCGGCCATCATCGGCGGCGCATTTCTCGTCTGGCGCAGCCGACGCGGGCGCCCGGCGGGCAGCGGTCCGGCCGGTGCGCCATCTGGACCGCCCCCACCGGATCCGGCAACGCTCGCCCGTCAGGCGAACGCCCTCCTCATCGCGACGGACGAACGGATCCGCGACGCCGCGCAGGAAACCGACTTCGCCGAAGCCCAATACGGCGCCGATGCGGCGAGCCCGTTCCGTACGGCCGTCGCGGAGGCTCGCGAGTTGCTGGCAGGGGCGTTCGTCGTCCGCCAGCGCCTTGACGACGAAACGCCGGAGGACGAGCCGACCCGCATAGCCATGTTGCAGGAGATCGTCGATCGGACGACCAGGGCGCAGGAGCGCCTCGACGCGGAGACCGAGCGGATCCGGGCGCTCCGCGATCTGGAACGCGACTCCCCGAACACGCTCGTCGAGCTACCTGCCCGGATCGAGGCCATCGAGGACCGATTGGACGCCACGGAGGCGATCATGACCGACCTCCGACGATACGCGGAGTCGGTCTGGGCTCCGGTCCGCGGCAACCTCGAGGAAGCGCGCAAGGGCCTCGCGGGAGCCCGATCGGCGGTGACGGTCGGGAGCGCTGCCGCCGCGGACGACGATCGATCGGCCGTGGCCGTGGCCACGAGGACAGCGCTCGAAGGCATGACCGGAGCTGGCCAGCTGCTGGACGCGATCGATAGCCTGGCCGCCTCCGTCCAGGAAGCGCTCCGACGGATCCCCGAAGAGCTTGCCGAGGCTACCCGCGACCTCGCTGAAGCGGGCAGGTCGGACAGCACCCAGCACGCCCAGGCTGCGGCCGATGCCCGCCGACGGGCCGAAGCCGCCCTTGAAACGGCGCGGGCCGCCGCAACAGCCCAGCCACCGGACCCGCTCACCACGCTCCGTCTCGCGACCGAAGCACATCGCCTCGCGGACGAGGCACTCGTCGAGGCCCGCGATGCAGCCGAGGCGGCAGATCGACTGCACGCCGCGGCCACGTCTACGTTACAGACCGCGAGCGCCGAGGTCGCCCGCGCTGCCATCTTCATCGGGTCACGACGGCGTGGCGTCGGTGAGGTTGCCCGAACGAGACTGGCAGAGGCGAACCGCCACTTGAGCAACGCCAACGGTCTCCTGGCGACCGACGCCGCAACCGCACAGCACGAGGCGGGGCGAGCACTTGCGCTCGCGCAGGACGCCATTCGGCAGGCGCAGGACGACTTCTCCGACTGGGATCAGGGAGGCCCGGGATGGGGTCAGCGGCGGTCGGCTGGGGGAGACGAGACAGCGCGGATCCTCGGCAGCATCCTGGGCGGCGTGATCGGCGGCGTCCTCTCCGGTGGTGGCCGGTCCGGCGGGGGTTGGGGCGGCTCTCCGTGGGGCGGCGGCCTGGGTGGCGGAGGCGGGATTGGTCGCTCGAGCGGCGGCGGCTGGGGCGGTGGCGGTGGGTTCGGTTCGGGTGGTTTTGGCGGCGGTGGCGGCGGTGGCGGTCGATCGAGTGGTGGCCGCTGGTGATGCCGGCCCGTAACGAGTGGCTTTGCACGGTCGGCCGTCGGGGCCGTACCGTATCGGTCTGAAGGATACGAAGGAGCAAACGCGATGGCACAGACCTCGATTCTCGGACGCGTCAGCCAGCTCGTCCGGGCCAATATCAACGCGATCCTCGACGATGCCGAGGACCCCGAACGGATGCTCGATCAGCTTGTCCGCGACTTCACCAACAACATCGCGGAGGCGGAGGACGCCGTTGCCCAGACGATCGGCAACCTGCGGCTGGTCGAGGACGATGCCCGCGAGGCACGCGCGGCGTCGGGCGAGTGGCTCGACAAGGCAAAGGCGGCGTCTCGCCGGGCCGACCAACTCCGCGCGGAAGGCAACACGGCGGAGGCCGATCGATTCGACGAGCTGGCCAAGATCGCCCTTCGTCGCCAGCTGAGCTACGAGGGCCAGGCGACGACGCTCGAGACGCAGGTCGCCGCCCAGACAGAGCTCGCTGACAAGCTCAAGGACGGGCTCAACAAGCTGCGCGCCAAGCGCGAGGACCTCGTCCAGAAGCGTGACGAGCTCGTTAGCCGGGCAAAGATGGCCCGGGCGCAGTCGCAGGTCCAGGAGACCCTCCAGAGCGTGTCGGTCATGGATCCGACGTCCGAGATCACGCGCTTCGAGGAGCGGATCCGCCGCCAGGAGGCACAGGTCCGCGGTCGCGAGGAGGTCGCGGCATCATCGCTCGAGGAGCAGTTCGCCTCCCTCGAGGACGATGCGAGTGAGATCGATGTCGAGACCCGCCTGGCCGCGCTCAAGTCAGGGGGCTGACCGAAACAGTCGACGTCCGTGGAGTCGGCGGTCATCGTTCGAGTCGCGCTCCCCAAGGCACTCGACGACCTGCGACTTCGGTGCGTCAGCGATGCCCGTCGGGGCGTCCCGGCCCACGTGACCCTGCTGTACCCGTTCGTCGAACCAGACGCCCTCACACCCGACGTCCATCAGATGATCGCGTCAATCGCGGCTGCCAACTCGTCGTTTTCCTTCGCGCTGTCCGGACCAAAGCGATGGCCGGACACGATCTACGCGGCCGTC
Source organism: Candidatus Limnocylindrales bacterium (assembly GCA_046712485.1). Lineage (GTDB taxonomy): Bacteria > Chloroflexota > Limnocylindria > Limnocylindrales > CSP1-4 > SPCO01. The sequence continues at coordinate 1,932 of JBKKCW010000263.1, read as the reverse complement.
GACCCAAACGAACCGTTTCTCGCGCTCCATCGGCAGCTCACTTCGGCGTTTCCCGGCTATCCCATCTACGGGCGCCCGGGCTTTCAACTGGTGCCGCATGTGACCCTCGCAGAGGGCGAGTGTGTCAGCGATGGTGCCATATGGGCTGACCCATCCTGGTCCGCGCTTCCGATCCAGCGGTCGGTCGCGGCAGTTGAGGTGATCGCCGAGGGTGATGGCGGACGCTGGCGGACCGTTTGGACCCTCCCGCTGGCCGACACCGGCGTCTAACATTCGGCCATGCAGCAGATGTACCACCCTTCGGACCTTGCGTCGATGGACCCGCTGGTCCTGATGAAGAACCTCGACCACGTCCGGATGACGAGCCGGCGCCTGTCGTACATCCTCCAGCAACAGGTCCACCTCTACACGCCCGAGGCCAACCAGATACGCGAGCAGATCGATCGCTACGTGGAGGCCGAGCGGCAGATTGAAGGGGAGATGGCGAGGCGCCGCATCCGGGCCTGAGACGTGGGTTGGTCCGTGCCCGGGACCGCGGCCGGTCCGAGCGGGCCCAACGTACCCTGCCGCTCAGCGTTCTCGCGGGCGCGACTGCCACCTCGGGGCGTGACTGCCACCTCGGGGCTCGGCCTCGACCGCCGGTGTTCGTCTTGGGCGCACATTCAGCATATCTGCCTCTTGGACGGCTGCCCAAACGACGCCCGCTGCTCGATTCTGTGCTCGGTCACGCTTGAATATTCGGAGCTTGCGCCCTGGAAGCGCACGCAGGCGTCGGGCTCCGACCGCGCCAGCTAGACGCTTTCGGGCATCCCGACTCGAGCGCGGCACGCCCGGCGCCGAGAATCGAACGACCCCCGTCCATTGACGGGGGTCGTTGGCTGTCGATGATCGACAGGACGAGAACTGGCAGGGACGCGAGGTCAGGCGCCCGTGGACGCCAGTACGAGTCGGACCGGGACGTCAAAGGATCGCTCGTCGTGGTGGGCCGGGATGGTTGCCCGAACCGGTGCCGCGTCACCGGAAGCCGGTGCCTCGACGGTGGTCGCCGAAGGTGGTGCCGGGGCGATGACGACGCTAACGGGCCGCCGGAGCGCCGCTTCCTCCGCCACTACGCGCGACGCCAGGTTGGCGAGCGCCGGCATGTCGAAGAGGCCGAACCCGACGCCGATCCCTCCCAGATCGTCGGCGCTGAAGCCGCGGTACAGGCCCCGTCCTGCCACGGCGCACATCTCGTCATACAACTCTGGCCAGCCGACCCGTCGTCTGTGGTAGCAGAACCGGACGAACTCGACGGCGTCGGGGTGCGGGGCGCCCGTTGCGGCAGTGCGTGGAACCATCGATGGCGTGCCCTCCCTCCAATACCCGGGCGCGCCGGCGTGAACCGACCGGCGGCCGATGACAATACGAAACACTCCAACCGTTCGGGCGGAACTTGCCCGACGACCGAACCCGGGGTTTCTGGCCTACCGGCGGACTCCTCCGCGAGCCACCATGCCGGTAAGGGGCCATGGTAGGCCGTTGGCGCCCGACCCGAAAGGGGGCTTGTCCACGACTTCGTCCACCAAGTTATCCACATGAACGGACGTTCAACGAACACCCGTGCGGTACGAGCGTGACCGGTTCCGTGACAGTCACGCTGCGCGACGGGTGAGCCCCAATCCCGGTCGCGGCGCCAGCAGCCAGCGGTGGTCCGACCCGAGTTCGAGGCCCAGGAACGGATCATCGGCGAGCAGCAGACAGCCGTCGAGGTCCACCCAGTCGGCGAGCGATGCGACGACCGCGGAACCCGCAATGCCGACGGATGTCTCCTCCATGCACCCGAGGAACGTTCGAAACCCGAGCTCCCGTGCCCGTTCCAGCATTCGCCTGGCAGAGGCGATGCCGCCGCACTTGGCGAGCTTGACGTTGACCCCGGCGACCACGCCGACGAGC
>JBKKCW010000262.1:0-3972 GCA_046712485.1 Candidatus Limnocylindrales bacterium | reverse complement strand
ACCATGTATGGCTGGCTGATGGTCTGGCCAGCGCCGATCGGGAGCGCCTCGTCGGCATAGGCATCCTGACGCCCGCCGTCCGGTACGAAGGCCTCGCGCGGGATGGCGGCCATCGCCTGGAGAACTCGCTCATCGCTGATGCCGCGAGCCTTAAGGTGATCCGCGACCATGTGGGCGCGGGCCTCGTCCGGCTCCGCCGACGTCCGCCAGAGAGTCGGCCGCCAGACATTAGGCCGCCACCGATTCATGGCGTGGAGCCTACTCCGCTGTGGCTCGACGAATCGGTTGGGCTTCCTCAGATATCCACCGAGCGGCTGTAGGACGGCGGTTCGCGTCCAGTGACCCTCATCCATGCGCCGGGGGACTCGGCGTGAGGCGATGGAGCCGGATTGAACGTTGATGTGCGCCGGTCCGAGCACGGATCGCGATGACAGCGACCCAAAAAGCGGGGAAGACAAGGTCCTCCATCTCACATCAAGTCAGGCCACGCATGTTTGAGGGGCCAGGCGGGCTATCAGGATGGAGAGGCTGAGACCTCGGGCGATTGGCTCGCTCCTGCCGACGCGCTCGGCGCCACCGACTGCGGCGACTGTGAGGGCGAAGCCGATACCGACGCCGATGGCAATGCCGACGCTGACACCGACGGTGCGACCGACGGCGGAGGCGTTGTCGTCAGGAACCCGCCATGGCCGCCAAGCAGTCCCCACCCAAGGATCGCCACGAACACGACGACCGTTCCGATGACGAAGAAACGTGACGCGTTGTCCGTGACTCGGACGGCCAGCTCCGACTGCGTCGGGGCCCGCTGGACGGCGGGCGTCGGGGTGCCTCGTCGTCGGGTGGTCCCTGCCGCACCCGTGGCAGCCGCCCCCGCACCCGTGGCAGCCGCCGATGCCGTCGCGTGCTCGGCTCCGGCGCGTTCCTCCGCCTCGAGCTCGGTCTCGGTCTCGTCGACCTCGGCCGTGTCCTGTTCCGGGTCGAAGGCGACCGTATCGGCTCCGAGCGCTTCGTCCTCCGCCGCGGCTGCCTCGGGTGCGCCGGTCTCGGCCTCCGCCTCGGGCGTGGCCTCCGGCTCGTCGGGCAACGCGTGGGGCGTGCCCTCAGGTCGTTCGGTCATACGGGATCGTCACTCCTGGCGAGCGGCGCGAGCTTCGGTCGCGACGCGGGCGCCAGTGTACCCAAGCGGCCGAGCCGCCGCCGATCAAGCATCCCGGATAGCCGGGACCAGCAGGCCGGCAAGTCCTGTGGCGAACGTCATCAGTCCGAAGAACGCGAGCACGGGGCCCACCCCGAACACTTGACCCAGGATGGCCCCGGCGCCCATCGCGACGGTCATCGATCCGAACACAAGCGCGAACCGGAAGCTGATCACGCGACCCATCAGGTTCGGCGGCGTCAGCTCCTGGAAGAGCGTCTGGCTCGGAATGACGAAGACCATGTTTGCCACGCCCTGTCCAACTGCCAACCCGATCGCGAGACCGAGGTTGTTCGTCAGGGCCAGGAACGCCAAGAGCAAGCCAAATGCCGCGTAGCCGAGGATGACCAACTGACCTCGACCGAACCGAGCCCCGATCAGACCGATGACGAAGCCACCCGCCAGGTTTCCGATGCCGATCCCCGTCTCGAGGAAGCCGTAGATTGCCTCCCAACCGACCTGGTTCGAGTCAGCGATGCTCCGTGCGTATGCCGGCGTGAGCGCGATGCCGATACCCACCGTGAATTGCCCGACGGCTGCCTGGATCGTGTTGGCGAGGAGTCGGGATTCCGAGCGGAGGAATTGCCAGCCGGACTTGAGCTCGACAATGAACCTGAAGTGATTTCCCGCGGTGGCCGCCGCCTGGTCAACTTCGCTGGCTTCGCCAGGCTGGATCGCCCGCACCACGATCGCGCCGAGCAGGATTGCGGACGCGATGTAGGTGGCGCTATCGACCCAGAACGCGAGAGGTACTGCGGTACCAAGGGCGAGCACAAAGATCCCGGCGAGGGGATAACCGATGACGTCAGCGAGGGTTTCGCCGACCCACAGCGCCGAGTTGGCGGGGAGGAGGTCGCGCTCCTCGACGATGCGCGGGAGGATGGCGACCCGCGCCGGCCGGAAGAACAGCGAGATCGTCGTGACGACGAAGATCATCGGGTAGACGAGGATGACGTTGGCCATCGCCGCCAATGGCAGCAGCAGCACGATGGCCGCGCGCAGGATGTCGCTGACGATGAGCACCTCCTTGCGATCCCACCGGTCGACGAGCGTCCCCGCGATTGGGCCAAGGACGAGGTTGGGGAGCGTGGCCGCGAAGAAGACCAGCCCGCTGGCAATCTCCGAGCCTGTCGAGATCCAGACAACGGCCACGAGCGCCAGCTGGTGGAGGCGATCACCGAGCAGCGAGATGAACTGCCCGGCCCACAGCGCCGAGAACGAGCCATTGAGCGCGAGCCGGACGTACGGATGCTGGCGGACGCGTTCGACGGCCTCGACCGGCAGGCGGGGGATCGGGAGCGCCGTCGTCGCACCCGCGTCCGCCCCGCCGACGTCCACAGATCGGGCCACCGCCGAATCCATCGCCGGCTCGAGGGTCCACCGTGAGTCCGGCGCAAAGGGGCCCGTGGAGGGCGAGCTGAGGCGCTGACCGGCACCACCGAGCATGATCGGACGTTCCAGGGAGGCGCTTTCGGCGATCGCCGGGGTCAGTCCGGTCTCTGCGCTCGGACCGAGGTCGATGGGGCCGCCGGGTTCGACCGGGCCCAGGACACCAGCAAGCCGACGACGAATGGCCTCGAGCTGCTCGGTCGTCAGCTCCTCCGGGACCCGGACGACGCCCGCAAACAGGAAGAAGGCCAGGCCCGCGGCAAGGAAGGCGTCGCCAACCGACGCCACGTTCTGCACAAAGGGCAGCGGGATCGGGATGACGTCGGCGAAGGGGCCGAGATGGAGCAGGAACGAGGCGTCGAGGCTCGCCGGGAGGATCGTGTGGATCGCTGACGTGACGCTCGCGGGGTCGAAGCCCGCGGCGCGCAGGCTCGGCTCCCAGATCGGCATGTAGCCGCCGTTGACGACGATGACCGTGGCGTTCGAGAGGATGCCGACGAATGCGAGGCTGAGACCTGGGTAGGTCCGGTTCCTCCATAGCCCGACCAGGAGGAAGGCGAAGGCCGCGGCAAGGAGCGGTAGTCGGAGGGTGTCGACGATTGCGACGTCCGCGTTGAGCAGGATCTCTGTGCCGTACCGGAGGAGGACGGCGATCAGCAACAGCCAGGTGCCGCGCAGGCGGATGGTTGCGAGATTGCCGAGCGAGCCGCCGGCGAGGAGCCCCAGGAGCAGCCCGAGGGCGATGCCTCCGATCAGCACGGTGCAGGGCTCCCGTTCACCATTCCATCATGGCCGCTCCGCCAGCGTCAGCGCTGGGCGGGCTGGGCGGCCGGCAGCTGCCAAGCTTGCGTGTTCCTGGCGGGGGCGGCGGTCTTGGCCGCCGTCTGGTTGCCGGCGCGGATGCGCGGTACGGGTCAGCTGGGATCCGCGGCGGCCGCTGCCGGAACGGGCGTGGGTGTCGTCGGGGCCGCCATGTCGGCGCGCGAGGCCGACATTCGCTCCGCTGCCTGGTGCAGCAGCGGGATCGGGCGTGGCTCGGTGGGGCGTCCGGCGTCCGGCACCCCTTCCACATGGTGCGTTCGAACGAACGCGTCGACGACGACCGGATCGAACTGGACGCCAGCGAACTTGCGAAGCTCGCCCAGGGCCTCTTCGTTGCTCAGCGGCGTCATGCGATAGGGGCGGGCCGCGGTCATCGCCTCGAAGGCGTCCGCGACGTGAAGGATGCGCGCGAGCTTGGGGATCTCGTCCCCGATGAGGCGGTCCGGATAGCCGGAGCCGTTGTACCACTCGTGGTGGTGGCGAATGATCGGTAGTTCGGCTGCAAGCTTCGTGACCGGGGCGATGATCTGGGCGCCGAGCACCGGATGGGCGTTCATGATCATCCG
>JBKKCW010000261.1:0-6712 GCA_046712485.1 Candidatus Limnocylindrales bacterium | reverse complement strand
GCCTCGACGTCATTGAACGGCAGGACCACCAGCCAGTCCAGCGCCTGGGGCAGAATGCCAGCTGAGATCGGGTCGATCGTGCCGACCCGATCCGGATGGCTGATCACGTTCGCGGCGATGTAGTCGTGCCACCCGTGGTAGCAGCCCTGGAACTTCACCACGATGGAGCGGCCGGTCGCGGCCCGGGACACTCGGATCGCGTGGTAGGTCGCCTCGGAGCCGCTGTTCGAGTACAGCACCCGCTCCGCCGAGGGCACGTGTTGCTGGATCTTCTCCGCCAGCTCGATCTCCAGCTCGCTGGAACCGGCACCGACGACGTCGAGCTCGGCCGCGGTTTCCATCGCTCGCTCACGGACCCGGTCGTCGGCATGACCGATGATGATCGGGCCGAACCCGGCGTGGAAATCAACGTACTCGCGTCCGTCGGCGTCCCACATCCGGCTGCCCCTGGCGCGCGTGAACACGAGGGGCGGATCCAGGAATCGGAGGCTCGACGAGACGCCACCGGGGATGAGCTCCTGGGCGCGAGCCGCGAGCGCCGCCGAGCGGCCGTTCGCGGGCGTCACGAACCGCGGCACCTGGATCGTTGATTGTACATTGTCGACAATCTACGTGGCAAGGAGAGGCTGCGTCAAGGGTGGCGTACCACCGGAGGCGGCCTTGAGGTTTCTTTCGAACCCGGCGCCCATTGACAATTGGCCACTACGGGCGCAGCTTCGAGGACTCTCCTCCTGGCAGCGTTCATCGTCGACATCGACCCAGGTCTCAACATCACGCGCCTCGTGCTCTTCAACGTTGGCGCCGTCGCGATCGTCGTAGCCGTGTACCGACGCCAGGGCGCGATCGCTCCGTCGCTCGCGCTCATCGGCGCGATTCCGACGCTCCTTGCCAACGCCTGGTATCTCGCGATGGTGGCCCTCGCAGCCGAACGCGCGCGGCCGTTCGCGGGCGACTTCGGATTCGCGTTCTTCCTGGCAGGGGCGGCGATGTGGCTGACCGACGCGCTGTTCGGCTTCGTCGCACTTCGCCTCGGCGTGGTCGAGCGCTGGGGAGCGCTTGCACTCGCGATCGGTTCGGTGCTCGCGTTCACGGGGATGGACCGTTTGGCGCTCAGCCCGCCCGACAACCCGACGATCTTCGGACCGCTTGCGCTCGCTGGGATCGCGCTCAATGGATTCGGCTGGATCGTCCTCGGGATCGATATCGCGGCCCGGGACGGCGCCTCGGCGACCGCCCTCCAGGAGGCAAGGAGCTAGCGGAAACAAACCGGGATCCGACGCTCGAGTGAGGCCGGCTTCCTGAGGGCTCGCCGGTATCCCGCAAAATGTCGATTGTCTACAATGTCGGCGAAGCCCGCCGACCGCGATCCCAGGTCTCCGGATTGCAGTGGGCCCAGGAGGACTACTTCGATGACGGTCGCCGAACGGACTGGGACGGTCAACCATTTCATCGACGGCAACGACGTGGCATCGGCATCAGGACTCTCGTTCGCGACCCTCGATCCCTCCACCGGCGAGGAGATCACCCAGGTAGCGTTCGGTGAGGCCGAGGATGTCGACCGGGCGGTCGCGGCCGGACGCAAGGCGTTCGAATCCGGGTCGTGGTCGAAGGCGTCTCCCGGGCATCGCGCGGCGGTCCTGCGCCGGCTCGCGGACCTGATTCGGGACAACGCCGACCGGATCGGTGCGATCGAGTCGCGCGACACGGGCAAGCCGCTCGCCCAGGCGACCGGCGAAGTCGGCCTCGGGGCGGACTTCCTGACCTATTTCGCCGGACACGCCGAGCTCCCAAACGGGCGCACGCACCCGGCCGACGCAGGCTACTTCGTCTATTCGGTCCGCGAACCGTACGGCGTCGTTGGCGCCATCAGCCCTTGGAACTACCCGTTCCTCCTGGCCTGCTGGAAGACCGCGCCGGCGCTGGCGGTCGGGAACTCGGTCGTGCTCAAGATGGCCGAGCAGACGCCGATGTCGACGACTGAGCTCGCCCGCCTGACGATCGAAGCGGGCATGCCCGCCGGCGTGTTCAACGTCGTCCACGGGGACGGCCCGACGACCGGTGCGGCCCTCGTCGCGCATCCGCATGTGCCGAAGCTCACCTTCACCGGGTCCACCGCAACCGGCCAGGTCATCCTTCGATCGGCGGCGGACCACATCAAGAGCGTCCATCTCGAGCTCGGGGGGAAGACCCCGAACATCGTGTTCGCCGACGCCGACATGGAACAGGCCATCTCCGGGTCGCTGTTCACCGCCTTCTACAACACGGGCCAGATCTGCACGAGCGGGTCGCGCCTCCTCGTCCAGCGCAAGGACGCCGACCGGGTGATCGACGGGTTCGTCGAACGAGCCAGGACGATCAAGGTAGGCGATCCGGGCGATGCCTCGACGCAGCTGGGACCGCTGATCAGCGAGGAGCAGTATCAGCGCGTCACCGGCTACATCGAGGAAGGCCGCCGCGGTGGCGCACGGCTGGCACTCGGCGGCGGGCAAGCGCAGGCGCCCGTGGCCGGCGGCTACTTCGTGGACCCGACGATCTTCGTGGACGTCACGCCCGACATGCGGATCGCGAAAGAGGAGATCTTCGGACCTGTCCTGTCGATCCTGACCTTCGATGACGAGGATGAGGCCATCCGGATCGCAAACGACGTCATGTACGGCCTCGCGGCAACGGTCTGGACGACCGATCTCGGTCGCGCCTTCCGGGTCGCCGAAAAGATCGATGCGGGGATCATCTGGACGAACTGCCCGCATTACCTCCCGGTCAACGTCCCGTATGAAGGCCACAAGATGTCCGGCCTCGGCGAGGACCTCGGCGTCGAGGCGCTGAACACGTTTACTCACCTCAAGACCCACTGCGTCAACTTCGGTGGCGCGAAGATGGAATGGGCCTGATCGCCGCCGATCCGCTTGCCGGGATCCGGACCCAGTTCCGTCCCGGGGATGGCATCACCTACCTCGACACCGCGACCTACGGCCTGCCACCGCTGGCGACAGTCGAGGCGCTCGAAACGGCGATCCGGGGCTGGCGGGCGGGCACGGGCGACTGGCTGAACGACTGGGATGAACCGACCGATCAGGCGCCCCGCGACTTCGCCACGCTGATCGGCGCCCCCGCGGACACGATCGCAGCGATCCCGGCGGCGTCGGTCGGGACCGGACTCGTGGCCGGCATGCTGGGTGCCGGCGACGAGGTGATCACGCCGGCCGACGAGTTCACCTCGACGTTGTTCCCGCTGCTCGTCGCGAAGGAACGCGGCGCAGTCATCCACGAGGTCGCGTTCGGCGACGTGGCGACCTCCATCGGGCCGGCAACTCGGCTGGTGGCGGTGAGTCTTGTCCAGATGCAGACAGGCCGGGTGGCGGACATCGCGGCCATCGTCGATGAGGCCGAACGACACGGAGCCAGGGTGCTGCTGGACGCGACGCAGGGGATCCCGTTCGTGCCGCTCGACGGCGTCATCGACCGGATCGACTACCTGGTCTGCTCCGGGTACAAGCACCTGCTCTCGCCGCGCGGCACCGCCTATCTCTATGTCCGGCGGGACCGCTGGGACGAGCTCGAGCCGCGCAACGCGAACTGGCGCTCGGCGGACCAGCCCTACGCGCGGTATTTTGGGGGACCTTTGACGCTCGCCCCGGACGCGCGACGATTTGATGTCTCACGTGCCTGGCTCCCGTGGGTCGGGGCGACGGCATCCCTCCGCTTGCTCGTCGAGTGGCAGGCGGCCGGGGCGTTCTCGGCTGTCCGCGACCTCGCCGAGGGTCTCGCACGACGCCTTGGCGTTCCCTGGTACGGCAGCTCCCTGGTCTGTGCGCCGCTGGGCGATGGCGAAGCGGCCCGCATCGCGCTCGCCGCGGCCGGCGTCCGGGCATCCGTGCGCGGTACCGCGATCCGCTTCGCGGTGCACGTCTACTCGACCGAGTCGGACCTCGATCGAGCCGCCGAAGCCGTCGCGCCGTTCAAGGACGGCTGAGCGATCCGGCCGACAAGCCGAACGCTCGTCGCAGGGTCGTGCCGAACCTCACGCGTCACGGTTCTCCCCAGAGCGACAAACTCCGCGATTTCAGCGGCTCGGGCCCCACCAATGCAGGGTTGGGGAGCGCCCAGAGCACAGAGCCACGGAACCCGGAGGTGTGGAATCGGTTTCGGGTGACTCGAGACGGTGCATTGATCCCCATCAGGCCCTCGAAAGGCGGTTGGGTCAGGTTTGTCCTTTCGGGAGGAACGACCTGCACATCAGCGCCGTCGCACAAGAGCTCGGTCGCCTCGCCATCATCGGCCGGTCCCTCGCGGCGAAGGGCCACCCAGGTCGGCGAAGGTAACGATTGCGGACTGTGTCCGGGTCAGCAGTCAGTCCATGGCCTACCCGTGCCGCAACGGATGGGAAGCGACGACCTCCTCGACGATGTTTGCTCCGAGACCCGACCGGTCCGGCACAACGAGCTCGCCGTCGACGATCTCGAGCTTCTGGTCGATCAGGTCCCATTTCCATGGGACGTCGTCCATGTCAATCTCAAAGATCTCGAAGTTGGGCATCGCGGCGCACAAGTGCGCGTTGATCAGGGTCGCCAGCGGGCTCATGTAATTGTGCGGCGAGAACATCGTGTCGTAGTGCGCTGCCAGCTCGCAGATCCGGCGTGCCTCGGAGAGCCCGTTCGCGAGTGTTTCGATCATGACCACGTCGGTGACGTGTCGCTCGAGGAAGGGACGGAACTGCTCGCGGCGGATCAACGCCTCGCCGTGACAGAGCCGGGTCCGCGTCTGGCGCCGAGCGGACAGGAGCGCGTCGGGATCGAAGCCCTCGGCCTCGAGCCAGTAGAGGTTGAATGGCTCGAGCGCCCGCGCCAACCGGACGATGCCGCCCATCCGGTACTCCTGGCCGACGTCGAACAGGATCCCCATCGACGGACCGACTCGATCGCGCAACGCGCTCACGAACGTGACTGCGGCGTCAATGCGCGACTGGTCGATCGCCCCATCGAGGGTCGTCGGGAGTCCGGCCGCGAGACCCGGCACGAGGAGGTTGGTCTTCAGCGCGTTGAACCCGGCCCGCTCGACGTCGTCGACCAGGGCGATCCACGCCTCGAGGCTTCGCGCCGGTTCAACGCCGAGCGCCTCCGGATCGATCGCGCGGTACGACGCGAAATGCGACCAGTACAACGGCAACCGGTCGCGGTACTTGCCGCCAAGCAGCTCGTAGACCGGCACCCCGAGCCATTTGCCCATGATGTCGTGGAGCGCGATGTCGATTGCGCCGATGACCTTCATCCGCTCCGGGACACCTGCTCGCCCGGAGTCCCACAGGCGTCGCCCGATGTGCTCGATTCGCCGCGGGTCCTGCCCGATCAGCTCCCGCCCGACCACGCGGATCGCCTCCGCCAAGGCGGGCGACGCGTGCCAGTCATACCCCTCGCCCCAGCCCACGATGCCCTCGTCGGTCGTGACCTTGACGAACAGGAAGTCGCGCCCCCCGATCCCGCTGTCGCAGGTCATCGGCTCGATCGCAGTGATCTTCACGGCAGGCGTTCGGTGCGGAGCGGGTGCGCCCGGACGACGTCCTCGACGATGTCGGCGCCCCAGCCGGGCCGGTCCGGTACGACCAGCTGCCCGTCCTCGATCTCGAGTGGATACGTCAGCAAGTCGCCCTTCCATGGCACGTCGTCGAGGTCGATCTCGAGGATCTCGACGTTCGGGACCGCGGCGCAGAGGTGCGCGTTGATCAGCGTGCCCAGCGGGCTCATCCAATTGTGCGGGGAGACCATCGTGTCGTACAGCTCGGCCATCTCGGCGATCCGGCGGCTCTCGGACAGGCCGTTCGCCAGCGTCTCGATCATCACGATGTCCGTGACGTGGCGCTGGAAGAAGGGCCGGAATTGCTCCCGGCGGATCAGGCTCTCACCGTGGCAGAGGCGCGTGGTCGTCTGTTCGCGGGCGGCGAGCAGGGCGTCGGGATCGAAGCTCTCGACCTCCAGCCAGTACAGGTCGAACGGTTCGAGTGCCCGAGCGAGCTGGACGATGCCGCCCATCCGGTAGTCGAACTGGACGTCCACGGCGATCCCGATCGACGGCCCGACCGCGTCGCGCAGCGTTCCGATCCAGGCGACAGCCGCGTCGATCGTCCGGCGGTCGATCGCCCCATCGAGGTAGGTCGGCAGGGTCGGCCGCCCGCCGTCGACTCCCTCCTGGATCAGGTTCGTCTTGAGGACCTTGAACCCGCGGTCGACGACCTCGCGTGCGCCGGCCGCCCAGGACTCATAGGTGAACGTTTGCTCCTGTCCGACGACGGCGGGCCAGATCGCCCGGTATGTGGCGAAGTGCGACCAGTACAGCGGGATCCGATCGCGGAAGAGGCCTCCGATGAGCTGGTACACCGGCACGCCCAGCCACTTGGCCTTGATGTCCCAGAGTGCGAGGTCGACCGCGGCGAGCACCTTGACGCGCTCCGGGACTCCGGGCCGACCGCCATACCAGATCCGCTCGTTGAGGAACTCGATCCGGCGCGGATCCTGGCCGATGAGGGTCCGGCCCATGACGGTGAGGGCCGTCGCCAGCGATGCCGAGGTGTGCCAGTCATACGTCTCGGCCCAGCCCGTGATGCCCTCATCGGTGGAGACCTTGAGGAACCCGAATTCGCGTAGTCCGCCATCGCAGACGAACGGCTCGATCGCGGTGATCTTCACGGCTGGTCGTCGAGCGGTTTCTCGTGCGCCTC
>JBKKCW010000260.1:0-5845 GCA_046712485.1 Candidatus Limnocylindrales bacterium | reverse complement strand
GCGCGGCCCCGGCAGCCTGGAACCCCCACATGGCGGGAGTCGCGTGCGTCAGCCCGGCCGCCAGATAGTCCCGGAATCCCGCCCAGTAGGCGCTGATGTTGCCAGCGTTGCCGACCGGGATGGCGAGGATGTCGGGCGCGCGTCCCAGGTCATCGCAGATCTCGAAGACAGCCGTCTTCTGACCTTCGAGACGGAACGGGTTGACCGAGTTGACAAGCGTGACCGGATGGTCGTCCTGCTCGGCGAGCGCCCGGACGATGTTGAGCGCCTGGTCGAAATTGCCATGGATGGCGATCACCTTCGCGCCCGCGACCTGTGCCTGGAGCAACTTCCCGGTCGCGATCTGGCCCTTTGGCAGGACCACGATCACGTCCAGGCCGGCTGCGGCGCCGTATGCAGCGGCGGAGGCCGATGTGTTGCCCGTCGACGCGCAGACGATCGCGCGCGCGCCCGATTCCACGGCCTTTGCGACCGCCACGACCATGCCGCGATCCTTGAACGACCCGGTTGGGTTCTGCCCTTCGACCTTGAGATAGAAGTTCTCGACGCCGATCGTTTCCCCGAGCCTGGTGGCTCGCACCAGCGGCGTGAAACCCTCGCCAAGAGTCAGCGCCGGCGTGGCATCGGTGATCGGGAGGAACCGGCGATAGCGCTCCATCAACCGTGGTCGTGTCGACAGGCGACCCGGGTCCTGCCCCACCGCGGGCTCAGTCATCGATCGGGTACAGCGTGACATCGGCGCCGTCGCCGGCGAGGAACCGGGCGACGAGGGCGCGTGCGTCGATCAGCTCGAGGGGCCCGGTCTGGATGGCGACGTGCGATCCGCTGAGCGCGGCTACCGCGACGGACGCGTCGGCCGCGTCGATTTCCGGCCGCGGATCGGCTGCCAGGGCTGCCGGGATCACCGCCAACCAGCGGCGCGGCCCTTCGACGGGGTTCGCCGCGGCGGCCGCTATATCGGCCGCCGGCGCGGCGCCCGCCCACGTCGACGACAGCCCTCGGGCCACGGCGACGAGGTCCCCAAGGACCGCGCTGCTGGTGGCTTCCCCACCGGCGCCCGGACCGGCAAGCTCGATGGTCCCGACGGGCTCGGCGACGATCTCGATCCGGTTCGTGACACCGTCTGTGCGACCAAACGAACCGTCGCTGGGGACGGCCGTCGGCAGGACCCCCGCGGCAATCCCGTCGCTCGTGCGCGTGGCTGTCGCCAGGAGCTTGATCGTCAGCCCGACACTGCTGGCAGCTTCGACCTCGCCGATCGTGACGCCGACGATTCCCGGACACCCCGTGGCCCGCACGGTCGGCGGCCGGCGGTTGACGCTGGACGGATCCAGCCATGTTCCGTAGGCGAGCCGGACGAGGATGACAAGCTTGTTGACCGCGTCGTCGCCCTCGACATCGCCAGCCGGGTCGGCCTCGGCGTAACCTCGGGCCTGGGCGTCTGCCAGCACGTCAGCGTACGGGCGTCGGTCACGGGCCATCGCGCTGAGGATGAAGTTGGTCGTCCCGTTGAGGATGCCACGCACACGCGTCACCTCGTTTGCCGCGAGATCCGACGCGAGCGGACCCAGGACCGGGATCCCGCCGGCAACCGCCGCCTCGAACCGGAACGCCACACCCGCTCGGCGGGCGACTGCCTCGAGATCCGGCCCGTGGTGGGCGACGATGTGCTTGTTGGCGGTCACGACCGGCTTGCCCGCCCCGAGTGCCGCGGCGCTGAGCGTGTGGGCCGGCTCATCGCCGCCCATCAGCTCGGCGATCACGTCGGTCGCCGGCTCCGCCACGAGATGGGCTGGCGCGTCGGTCAACAGCTCGGGCGGTATCCCCGCGGCGCGGGCGCGGGCGAGGTCGCGGCAGGCGACCCCGGTCAGCACCAGGGGCGAGCCGTCGTCCGTACGCAGCGACTCGGCGCGTTCGAGGAGCCCTCGAATGACCGCTCGTCCGACGGTCCCGGCCCCGAGCACGGCGACACGCAGCGGGGCACGGCTCATCGCGGAACCGGCCGGGGATCGCCGGCGCTTCGGGTGACGGACATCGCGCAAATGGTAGCCGACCCGTTTCGGGCCCTCGTGGAGATCGGACGGTGATCGGGGTCGGCTACACTCGCCAGCCATGACGACCGAGCTCGCGCCTGCCCCCGCCCCGATCGCGGCCCCGGCGGAGCGTCCCCGGATCTTTTCCGGCATCCAGCCGTCCGGGATCGTCCACCTGGGCAATGATCTCGGGGCGATCCGCAACTACGTCGCGTTGCAGGCGAAGTTCGACGCGATCTACTGCATCGTCGACTACCACGCCCTGACGAGCACACACGACCCGGTGGTGCTGCGGTCCCGGACACGCGAGATGGCGGCGGCACTGCTCGCGCTCGGGCTTGACCCTGACCGGTGCACGCTGTTCGTGCAGAGCCACCGACCCGAGCACACCGAGCTCGCCTGGCTCCTCGCCACGGTGACGCCGGTCAGCTGGCTCGAGCGGACCCCGACGTACAAGGAGAAGAAGCTCCAGCAGCCGGACGACGTCAACCACGCCCTGCTCACCTACCCGATCCTGCAGGCCGCCGACATCGTCATCTACAAGGCGTCGCGGGTGCCGGTCGGCAAGGACCAGTCGGCCCACCTCGAGCTCTCACGGGAGATCGTCCGCACGTTCAACAGCCGCTACGGCGACACCTTTCCCGAACCGCAGGCCGTCTTCACGGAGGCACCGACCGTGCTCGGGACCGACGGCGTCCGCAAGATGAGCAAGTCACTCGGGAACACCATCGAGGTGCTGGCCGACGACGCGACGATTCGCAAGCAGGTCATGTCCATGGTGACCGACACGAAGCGGATCCTGCGCACGGACCCAGGTCGACCCGAGGTCTGTAACGTGTGCCAGCTCCACCGGTTCTTTGGCCCGGACTGGGAGGAGATCCAGGACGGCGAGCGGACGGCACGGACCGGCTGCGTCGACACCAAGAAGCTCCTTGCGGACCGGATCGTCGCGGCGTACACGCCCGCGCGCGAGCGCTATCTCGAGCTGCTGGCGCATCCCGGGGAAGTTGACGGGATCCTCGAAGCGGGCGCCGATCGCCTCGGGCCGATGGCTGCGGCCACGATGGATGAGGTCCGCTTCAAGATGGGTCTGCGCTGACGGTCATGTTCGCGGACCGTCGCAGGACGCGTGAAGGCCGCCTGATCAACGAGCTCCTCGTGCTCGGCGTCGTGGGGCTGTTCTTCATCGTCATCGGTCTGCTCGCGGACGCGTTCTTCTTCTTTGGCGACGTCTTCCTGACCTTCTTCCTGGCGTGGCTGCTCGCGTTCATCATCAGCCCGATCGTGGCCCGGTTGATGGACCTCGATCCTCGCCTGCCACGGGCCGCCGCCGCGGTCATCGTCTACACGCTGGTCGTGGCATTCCTCGTGATCATCGTGATCGCCGCGGCAGGCGCATTGGCGGCCTCGACGAGCCAGTTCGTGGCATCGATCCCGAACATCAGGGCCAACCTGCCGACGATCCTCGCGCCGTGGCAGGACGCGCTTGCCTCGATCGGGCTCGGACAGGTGGATCTCGTCGCACAGGCCAACGAAGCCCTTGCCAACCTGGATCAGCTGGCGGCGGCGCTCGTCGGGCCGCTCCAGCAGGTCGCTGTGGCGAGCCTCGGCGCGATCGGCACGATGCTGATCGTGTTCTTCCTGTCGATCTACATGGTCGTGGACCGCGACCAGATCGTGTCCTTCCTGTTCCGCCTCGTGCCTCCGGCCTACGCGGAGGAGGCGCTCCTGCTGCAGTCGTCGGTTTCGCGCTCGTTCGGTGGGTTCCTGCGCGGCCAGGCCCTGATGGGTGTCGTGTACTTCCTGGTTGCGCTGGCGACCAATCTGCTGCTCGGGTTGCCGCTGGTGGCGCTCACCTCCGTGTCGGCCGGCATCCTGCAGGCGATCCCGTTCTTCGGGCCGTTCCTGTCGTGGGCTCCGCCGGTCATCGTGGCGCTCGTCCTCCAGCCGGACGTTGCCCTGCCTGCGCTGGCACTGATGATGATCGGCTGGATGGTGGTGATGAACGTGCTGCAGCCCCGGATCATGCAGGGCGCGGTCGGGATCCACCCGATCGTGGTGCTGGGTTCGGTGCTGATCGGCGCGCGGATCGCGGGGATTCCCGGCGCGATCTTCGGCATCCCGATCGCCGCGGTCGTCTCGGCATTCTTCTTCCAGTTCCTGCACCGGGCATCGGGCGATCGGACGGTCGCCGGGCGGGCGGCAAAACGCGTTGCGGCGCGTTAAGGACGCCACGTCCAAGTTCCGCGGGAGCCGACGCCCGGGACGGCGGCCGACATCGACGACACACCGATTCCCCCGAGCGATCCGCCGTGAGTGACGACACGGCCGGCGGCGCAACGACACCAGAACCACCCGCTCGATCGGTGGAGCAGCGATCCGCCGGGGGCCGCCGCCCGGACGGGATGGACATGACCCGCGAACGCGCCCGAACCGAGCGGCGCGATCTCGACAAGGAACGAGGTGAACCGCTCGCCGGCACTGCCCTGCGCGGCAGTCCACGGTCTCTCCGTGCCCACGCCCGCCCACTCGGCGACTGGACGAGCCGGCCCCGCATCCTGGTGACCAATGACGACGGCGTCGAATCGCGCGGGCTCCTCGCGCTCAAGCAGGCGCTCGATCCTATGGGCGACGTGACCGTGGTCGCGCCGGACACCAACCAGAGCGCGGTCGGCCACCAGAAGACCCTGATGCGGCCGCTGCGAGTTCGCGAACGAACGCTGGGCGACGGCTCGCTCGCCTATTCGGTGGATGGTTCGCCGACTGACGCGGTGAGCCTCGCCTTCCTGGGCTATTTCGGGTACGGCTTCGATCTCGTCGCGTCGGGCATCAACTACGGCGCGAACCTGGGCGACGACATCACCTACTCGGGCACCGTCAGCGCGGCCATGGAGGCGGTTATCAACAACTGCCCGGCCTTCGCGATCTCGCAGGAGTACTACGAGCACCCCGACTTCGCCCTCGCGGCGCGCGCCGCCACGACGGTCGCGCGCAACATCCTCGAGCACGGGCTTTCGCCCGGCGAGCTCATCAACGTCAACGTGCCGGCCGTCGCCGATGAGGAGTTCGACGGGTTCGAGATCACGCGACTGGGCAAGCGGGTCTATCAGGACGAACTGATCCAGCGCGTCGACCCCCGAGGGATCCCGTATTTCTGGATCGGCGGGCCGCCACCGTCCGGGCTTGCGGTGGTGGGCACGGACTTCCACGCCGTGATCAACCGGCGGATCGCCGTCACCCCGATCCACCTGGACCTGACCGGGCGCCGGCTCCTCAAGCGCCTCCGGACGTGGAGCTGGGATCTTCCCGGCGCGATCGGTGAGCAGCCGCCCGCGACGGAGCCAGTCGGCGACTGACCCCCGCCCGATGACGGCCGGTGCGTAGCCGCTCCGACAATCGGTCCGCCAAGCGGCGGATAATCAGTCCCCCAGGCGGCCCGGCGATCGGTCCCCCAGGTGGCGGTTACTCAGTAGTGCACGTTCTTCATATCCGCCTCGTGAACGCTTGCCGAAACGACGGCCATGGCCGGTTTTGAAGGACGACCGCGCACGAATATGGCTGGCGTGCGCCTGCCAGTGACACGAGGAACCCCGAGCGTCCCGCGACGTAGGATCGCAAGATGCGGATCCAGCCATTGACCGGAGAGTGGTGGAGCGCCCTCGAGGTCTTGTTCCGTGAGGGAGGCGATACCCGATGGTGCTGGTGTCAATACTGGCGGCTCCGGGCGAAGGAGTTCAGTGCTCTCAAGGTGCCAGAGTTGCGACGCCGCCTACAGGAGCAGGCGACTTCCATCGAGCCACCGGGTCTCGTCG
>JBKKCW010000259.1:0-4832 GCA_046712485.1 Candidatus Limnocylindrales bacterium | reverse complement strand
CCGCTATGGTGGATCCGTGGCCGTCACGTACCGTGTCCCGGGAGCGATCCTGACAGAGCGCGAACACACGGTGCCGCTCGACCATGCGAAACCCGCCGACGGTTCGATCACCGTCTTCACCCGGGAGGTGGCCGAGCCCGGCGGGATCGATCGTCCGTACCTCGTCTTCCTTCAGGGCGGGCCTGGCATGGAGGCCACCCGACCCACCAGTCCACTCACAGGCTGGATGAAACGGGCGGTCCAGGACTACCGCGTGCTCCTGCTCGACCAGCGCGGTACCGGTCGGTCGACGCCGGTCGGGCCCGACGTCCCGGGAACCACCCCGGGGGCCCAGGCCAAGTACCTGACGCTCTTCCGGGCGGACTCGATCGTCCGCGACGCCGAGTGGATCCGCCAGGAGCTTGGCGTCGATCGATGGAGCGTGCTGGGCCAGAGCTTTGGCGGGTTCACGTCGATGACGTACCTGTCGATCGCTCCCGAGGGTCTCCGTGAAGCGTTCATCACGGGCGGACTGAGCCCCATCGGACGTCCCGTCGACGACATCTATGGCGCCACCTACCGGCGCCTCGCCACGAGCAGCCGCCGCTACTTCGAGCGGTACCCCGGCGACCGGGCGCGCGTCGGGGACATCCTCCGCAGGCTCGCAGACGAGGACGTTCGCCTGCCGACCGGCGAGCGCCTGACAGGCCGTCGTTTCCGCCAGCTGGGACTGTGGCTCGGTGACAGTGCGGGTTTCGAGCTGCTGCACCATGTCATCGAGCTCCCGTTCGGCTCGGCCGCGTTCCTCCACGACGCCGCGGCCGGGGTCCGCTTCAACCGCAACCCGATCTACGCGACGCTCCACGAGTCCTCGTACGCCGATGGCATGGCCACACGCTGGTCGGCGCACCGGTTGCAACCCGCCGACCTGGACGACGAGAGCGTCTTTACCGCCGAACACGTCTTTCCCTGGATGTGGGAGGACTACGCCGGGCTCAGACCGCAGCGCGCAGCTGCCGAGCTACTGGCTGAGCAAGCCTGGCCGCCGCTCTATGACGCTGACCGGCTACGTCGCAACGAGGTGCCGGTCGCGGCGACGATCTACGTCAATGACCTGTACGTCGACCGCGTTTTCGCCGAGGAGACCGCGGGCACGATCCGTGGGTTGCGCGTCTGGGAGACGGACGAGTACGAGCACAACGGGCTCCGCGCGGACGGCGAGCGCGTCATCGGCCGACTGATCGACATGCTGCGCGGGCGGACCTAGGATGGCCGGGATGGGATTCCTTCGGAAGCTCCTCGGTGGCCAATCGGATGCGGCGCAGGGTCTGCCCCGCGCAGACGACCCAGCCGACATCGAGGCGGACGAGCGCGCGCACGAGCTCGAGAACCTCCGCGGCGAACAGGCGCGGCTGGACGAGCTCGCACAGCGCCAGTTGCGATACGCCGATTACGCATGGCAACCACACCCGCAGGGTGGCGAACGCCGAGCGGATCTAGGGGACAAGGCCGAATCCTGAGCGAGCCGCTTGACGACGCCGGGATCGATCCTTCGCTCGACGGCAGGGTGGAGGAGGCGCTGTCAACCACGGAATAGGGTTGACGGCCGGATCCTGTGGGCTCGGGTAGGATCGTCTGACCATGCGGTTCGTCCTCCACCTGATCGTTGCCGCTCTCGTCCTGGCTTGTGGCAACCCGGCGCCACCAACCCCGTCCGAACCAGCCAGCGCCGCTCCGACGGCCTCTGCCACGGCGACGCCGGCGCCGGAATCGCCATCCGCGTCAGCAACCGCCGCCTGTGTGGCCGCGGACATCGTGGCAACGGGGGGACCGTGGGGCGGAGCGGCGGGCAGCCGCGGTTCCGATGTCGTAGTGCAGAATGGCGGTACGGGTCCCTGCCTGCTGCCAGCGGGACCGACGGTCGCGCTCGTCGATCAGGCCGGCACTGCCGTCCTCACGAGCTCGCCTGCGCAGGCCGGCGCGGGCCCGGAGCTCGCCCCGGGTGCGTCGATCGGGTTCTCCCTGGTGATGAGCAACTGGTGCGACCAGGCCGTGAGCCTGCCGCTCCATTTCAGGCTCGCCCTCGCGACCGATGGGGTGGACATCGGCGCGCTGCGTGTTTCAACCGTCGATGATCTGCCGCCGTGCAACGGACCAGGCGAGCCCGCGGGCCTGTCGACGACGGGCTGGCAGCCCGGCTGACCGCCCGGCCACTGATCAGCGGACGCTGTACCGCTCGACCGGGCTCCATGCGCTGTTCGCGTTGAAGGTGGTCGGGTTGGCTATCGAGCGAACGTACCACTCCCCCCGGGCGGTGAAGGTCCACGTGTAGGAGGCGACGCCGCTGGCGTTCACGTGGGCGTCCCGGGTCGTAAAAAGCGTCCAGCTCGTGCCAACGCGCCGGTACACGGCGAGCCTCACGGTGGTCGTCGGGAGGTCAAGCCGCGACGGTCGGACCGTCGTGGTGAAGGTGACCCCGCGCCCCCGGCTCACGACCTTCGTCGCACCGTGCGTTGTCGGCCGCAGGACCGCGATCTGGCGGACGACGACACGTGCCGTGTTGCTGGTGACGGCCGGGCTCACCGGCGTGGCCTCGACGATGCCTCGGTAGTAGAGGTTGTTCGCCGGCCGGTACGAGAAGAACGCGTTGCCGTCGGCGTCGGTGGTCAGCATGGTGACCGGTTCCCAGGTCACGCCATCACGCGCCGCCTGGAGCGAGAACGTCTTGCCGGCACCGGGTGTCCCAAAGCTCGCCTTGATGACCACGGTGTCGCCCCAGGTGATGACCGTGGCCGAGGGAGTCAGCGTGAGCACGTCGGTCTGGCCGACCGACCCGGTCGGGGTCGTGGTCAGCAGGACTGGCGTCAAGTCCGTCCCGTTGAAGCGGTTGAGGTCGACCCGACCGGTGATCCCGGGCACCGAGCCATTCGACGTGTACTGCCAGAACGTCCAGCCGGTGCCGCCCCAGTTGCCAGCGGGGACGCTGGGTACCGGACCACTTGTCCAATGTGCGACCCACAATGTCCGGTAGCCGTTGGCCGCGAACCAGGTCGTGTCTGCCATGTTGTTCCGCCAGAACGAGGGCGAGGTGTAGATCACGCCCCGCACCCCGGTTCGCTCGTAGATCCGGCCCAGGTAGCTCTTGACCCACTCCTGGAGCTCGGCCGGCGCAAGCCCGCCGGTGACCTCCAGGTCGAGCACGGGCAGCAGGTCGCCAGCCACAAGCTGAGACATGGCGAGGAAGTGATCGGCCTCGGCGACGGCGTCTCCGGGGTTGCTGCCCGGTCTCGCGAAGTGATACGCGCCGACAGACAAGCCGAGCGCCTTTGCCTGGGCCCGGTTGCCGGCGTAGGTCGTGTCGACGAGGGTTGTGCCCTCGGATGCCTTCATGTACGCGAACCGCTTGCCGGAGGCCGCCACGCTGGGCCAGTCGATGGTGCCTTGCCAATGGCTGACGTCGATCCCCTCGGTGACCGGGAAGAACGGTGTCGGGATGGGAGTTGGGGTTGGCGTGGCGAACGGGTCCGGTGTCGGTGATGGTGTGGCGATTGGCGTCGGCGTTGGAGTTGCCAGTGGATCGGGCGTGGGTGTCGGCGTCGGGGAGACCGCCGGCCGGAACAGGCCGGTTGCGGCATACACGTACGGCACGCCGAAGAGGGCGGCCACGCTCTGCCCGTTGACCTCGCTGATCTGGTGCCAGGTGCTGTCGGACACGGTGCCCGCGGCGCAGGTCACGGTCCATTGCCCACCGGCGATGGTCGTCTCGACGCTCACCGGCGTTCCGGCAGCGAGGCTCGCACCTGCCTGTGGATCGCTCGTCGAGGGGCCCGTTCGCAGGCGGACGCCGTCGCACGCGGCCGCCATCGGTGTCGCGGCCAGGACGGACTGTCCACCGGATGCCCAGGCCGTGCTGAGCAGCAGCAGGACGGCCATGGCCGTGGTCATGACCCGGCTCGGGATGGTGTGTCGGGGGCGGCGGGCGACTTCAGGTCGCATGGCTACCTCGCTCGCTGGGACCCCACACCAACTCCGAGAGCCGAGCGCTCGCCGAGAACCCAGAGGGGCCAGAATGCACCGGCCCTATGCGGGCCGCGTTCGCAAGAAGATACACGACCCGGCAGCTGCGCCATCCGGTCCGAATCCCTGGGTCGTGGGAAGCCCTTGCCAATCGCCGGGCACGTGGGTATCCTCGGGCCACGGCGCCCTCCCGCGCCGAACCCCGCTCCGGCGCTCACGCCGCCGGCATCGATGGGGCAAAGGGGAACTCGCTTCCCCGGGACGGCTGGTTCGCCCTTCTCCGGCGGGCCGCGAGAGCGTGAGTCCCGTGGCCGCGCGGACCGAGAAGGAAGCCGAAACGATGCCGACCCAGAAGCTCTTCAAGAAGCGCGTCCGTGCGCGAATGACCAAGACGGGCGAGTCGTACACCGCCGCGCGCCGTCAGCTCCTCCGAAAGACGACCGAGGCGGAGCCCCCGGCCGAGTGGGAAACCGAACGAGCCGCCGCAACGATTCCGCCCGAAGCCGCGGCAACTATTCCGCCCGATGCGCTCCTCGTTGCCGACGAGGCCATGGTCCGCGCCACGGGGAAGGGCCACGCAGAGTGGTTTGCCATCCTCGATGCGTGGGGCGCGACGGATCACACCCACACCGAGATCGCTCGCTGGCTGAGCGAAACCCAGGGCACACCCGGTTGGTGGACCCAGAACATCACCGTGTCATACGAGCGGGCGCGTGGGCTGCGTGCCCGCCATCAGATGGCCAACGGCTTCGCGGTAAGCGTGACCAGGACGGTAGCCGTTGGGCCCGCGCGGGCTCTGGCCGCCTTTACCGACGAAACCCTGCGGGCAACCTGGT
>JBKKCW010000258.1:0-9385 GCA_046712485.1 Candidatus Limnocylindrales bacterium | reverse complement strand
AGGCGATCGCCATCGAGCTCGAGCGCGACCACGGCTTCATCTACGTCAGCGACGACCGACTCGCCGCGTCCGTCAACGTCTCGACCGAGGAAAGCGAGAACTTTCTCGCCGATCTGGAGGTCGATCTGGCAGATGCCGAGGAGGACGACGACGATGACGAAGAGGGCGTCGACTACCGAGCGATCCTGGCCGACTTCGACCCCGGCAACGACCGCCTCAACTGACGCCTGGGGCACCTAGCGCCGGGCGCTTATCTGGAGAAGAGGATTTCGATGACGTCGCCGTCGTGCACTCGGTAGGTCTTGCCCTCCGAACGTAGTCGACCCGCCTTGCGCGCCTCGGCCATGGAACCGAGCTTGACCAGGTCGTCGTAGGCGACCGTCTCGGCGCGGATGAACCCCTTGGCAAGGTCGGTGTGGATCGCGCCGGCCGCTTCCACCGCCGTGGAGCCGTCCGGGACCGGCCACGCGCGAACCTCGTCGGGGCCTGCGGTCAGGAACGAGATGAGCCCGAGCAACCGGTACGACAGGCCGATGACCCGGTCGAGCCCGGACTCGGCGATGCCGAGCTCCTCCATGAATACGGCTGCCTCGTCAGGCTCCAGCTCGCCCAGCTCCATCTCGATCCGAGCGGAGAGTGCCTCGATCATCGACTTTTCATGACGGTAGTCCGCGGTGACCCTCTCGACAATCATCGGGGCGGCGGCGAGGTCCTTCTCTCCGACGTTCAGGAGGACCAGGACGGGCTTCTGGGTGAGAAACCGGAATCCGCGGATCTGTTTCTCATCGTCCGCATCGAGACCCAGGTCGCGGATCGGCGAGCCCGCCTTGAGCCCCTCGTGGATCCGCGCGACTACGACCTCCTCTCGCTCGGCGGCCTCGCGCTCGGCGGCCGAGCCGTGCCGGCCACTCCCCTTGAGCCGCTCGAGACGCCGCTCGGCCATGGACAGGTCGGCGAGCATGAACTCGAGGTCCAGCCGCTCCAGGTCCCGGGCAGGGTCGACCGATCCCTCGGGATGCGGGTTCAGCGGATCCTCGAATGCCCGGACGACATGGAGCAGGGCGTCCGAGTCGCGGAGGCGCGCCAGGTGGTCGGCCGGCAGCTCCTCGGTGCCGACGTGGCCCTCGGTCGATGGCGGCGGCGCCGGCATGTCCACGTACGTGACGTCGGCCTGGACGATCTTCTTGGGCTTGAAGATTGCCGCGAGGGCGTCCAGCCGCGGGTCAGGCACCTTGACCACGCCGACGTTGAGCGTCACGCCGCCATAGCCGCCGGTCTCGGCGTGGCCGCGGGTGAGCGTGTTGAAGACGGTCGTCTTGCCCGAGCCGGCAAGCCCGACGATGGCGATCTGCATCCAGGGATTGTCGCCGGGATCAGTAGCCCGCGTCGGGATTGACAACGTTGAGCAGCGGCTCACCAGCCGCGAAGCGCCGGAGGTTGTCGCAGAAGAGCTCCACGCTCCGGTCGAGCACCCGGCCGCTCGACCACGCCGTGTGCGGCGTGACGATGACGTTGGGCAGGTCGTAGAACGACGACATCGGCGGCAACGGCTCGTCGCGGAAGGTGTCCAGCACCGCGCCGCCGAGATGACCGTCGCGCAACGCTCGAAGCAGGGCGCGTTCGTCGATGAGACGACCGCGAGCGACGTTGATGAGCCAGGCTCCTGGTTTGACCATGGCGAGGGTCTCGGCGTTGATGAGGTCCTCGGTCTCGGGCGTCAACGGGGCGGCAAGGACGATGAAGTCGGACTCGGCGAGGAGGTCCGGGAGCGTGTCTGGGCCGCCCACGCGATCGAGCTCCCGGTCAGTGACGGTGGGGCCGTCATCCTCGGTCGAACGGGGCGTGGATTCACGCTCCGAATGCCGGCGAACAGCGATGACCCGACAGC
Source organism: Candidatus Limnocylindrales bacterium (assembly GCA_046712485.1). Classification (GTDB taxonomy): domain Bacteria; phylum Chloroflexota; class Limnocylindria; order Limnocylindrales; family CSP1-4; genus SPCO01. Next base: position 7,497 of record JBKKCW010000258.1, on the reverse strand, counting down.
CAAAGCTCCTAGCCAGCGCGGCGACCGAGCGGCCGATCGATCCGAGGCCCACGATCCCGACGGTCACGTCACGAAGTTCGGCGCCCTCGAGGGGCTGCCAGGTGCGCTCCCGCTGCAGCTCGAGCAGCTGGGGCAGCCGCCGGCTCACGGCAAGGATCATCATCAGGACGTACTCGGCGATCGGCCGGCTGAACACGCCCCGGGCGTTGGTCACGACCAGGCCCCGCTCGCGCGACGCGGGTGTCAGCGCCCGCTCGACGCCGGAGGTCGCCGAATGGACCCAGCTGAGGTGTGGGGCGCGGGCGAGCAGGCGGTCAAAAGCCTCGGAGCTGAGCCAGCCGCGCAGCATCACCTCGACGTCTTCCACTGGGCCGTCGGCAAGACCCTCGACCGACACCATCACGAGCCGCGCGCCTGGCGCGGCGGCACGGATGCGTTCGAGGTCGCGCGATCGGTACCGGGCTGACAGGATCGGGCTCAGCGCGATGGCTGTGGGCGCGCCGCCGCGTCCGCTTCCCGGGCCGGACCGCGCGGTAGGCTTGCCGCCGTCGGTCACCCGGATGCTCCGTCGAGGACCCGCGCCATCCAGCGGTCTGGCGCCTCGATCTCGCCGTCCCGCGGCAGCGTTTCAGGCCCTTCCCACAGCCGCGCCAGGGCAGCCGCCCCGCGAGCGTCCGCGATGGCCCGGACGAAGGCTTCGCCCTTCTTGTACTGCTCCATCTTGAGATCGAGTCCGGTCAGCCGGAGAATCGCCCGCTCGAACGGGGTTCGCTTCGCCCGACGCTCGTCGAACCGCGCGCGAATGCGCTCGACGTCCGGGACGAGATCGCGCCCGACTTCGTCCATCACGTAGTCGCTGAACCCCTCGAGCAGGCTCATCACGGCCTGGGTTTCGCGGAACAGCACGCGCTGCTCGGAACCCATCAGCTGCTCCATCCAGTGTTCCCCTCCGCCCTCGCCGCGGATCGCTCGCCCAAGTCCGCGCAACGCTTCTCGGCCGAGGTCGCGGGCATCCGTCGAGAACATCCGGAGCTGCCGCTCCAGCCGTTCGGCGAGGTAGGGCCGGAGCCACGGATGAGCCTCGAACTCGAAGGCATGCGTCGTCTCGTGGAGCGCTATCCAGGTGCGGAACGAGGCGACCGGGATGCCGAGCGAGCGGGCCGTCGCCCGGATGTTCTCCTCGACGAACAGCAGCCGCCCGGGCGCCGCCTCCACAGAGAGCAGGGCGAGGTCGTACTGCCCGAGCACGCGGGTACCCATGAACCCAAGGAGCAGCCCGAGCTGGCGGTTGGTGACCCAGCGATTGGCAAGCGCCATCGTTGCCTTCGTCAGTCCGCTCCCGGGCGGAACGACCTGGTCCAGCAGCTCACCTTCGAGCTTGCCGATCAGCGACGCGAACGAGCCGGTGTTGGCGCGAACCCACCCGGCCCGATCGACGACCCCGGATCGCTCGACCACGCCTGGCAACGAGGTGCCGAGCGCCTCCGCGAGCGCCGGGACGATGCGGCCCATTGCCTCGGCGTAGGCGGGCTCGACCGCGCGCAGCTCGGCGGGATCGAGCGCTCCCGGCGCCCTGGCGAGGCGGCCGATGGCGATCCGTTCGACCTCCGACCAGTCGACGAGCCCGCGCCGTGCGGCACGTTCCATGCGCCGCCCCAGCACCGCCCCGGCCGCGCCCAGGGCGGATCCGATCAGGAAGCCGGCCTGCCAGACGCGATCGTCGCGCCAGGACGGGCGCGGTCCATCGCCCCCCTGACTCCTGCGGCCCGACCGACCATTCATCCCGCGGCCACGCCGAGATCCACCGATTCGACGTCGGGGAAAGCGGACCCAAACAGGCGACTGGCGAGCTCGTGGAACCGCGCCGGGTCGCCGGTCGTGAGCTGCACGTGCGTGGGATCGCCACCCGTGGCTGGCGCCTCGAGCCCGTTGACGCCCAGGAGCTCGGCGAGCGCGGAAGCCGTCGCCGTCGCGGAATCGACGATCGCGACGCCCTCCCCGACATGCGCGGCGATCACGGCACGCAGCAACGGGTAATGCGTGCAGCCGAGCAGGAGCGTGTCGATCGACGCACCCGGTGGCTTCGGAAAGACGAATTCGCCCTCGGCGTCGCGTTCCCCGAGCAACGGTGCCAGCGATTCGGCAATCGCTGCCTCGGCAATCGGACCGGACAAATGGCCGGCCTCCACGAGCGGCACGAGCGCGGGCGTGGCGTGTTCGTAGACCTCGACTGCGGGGTTCTCGTCCTTGATCGCGACGAAATAGGCGTGCGAGCGAATCGTGGCTGGTGTCGCGATGATTCCGACCCGGCGATTCCGCGAGGCGAGTGCAGCCGCCGACGCCCCTGGCCGGATGACGCCCAGGATGGGCAGGTCGTAGCGGCGACGGAGCGCCACGATCCCGACTGCCGTGGAGGTGTTGCAGGCCACGACGATCGCCTTGACGTCCCGTTCGGCGAGCGCATCGAGCGATTGACTCGAGAAGGCAAGCACCTCCTCATCGGGTCGCACGCCGTACGGTGCCCGTGCGTTGTCACCGAGATAGATCGTCGACTCGGTCGGCGTCCGGCGGATGATCTCGCGCAGGACGGTGAGCCCGCCCACCCCGGAGTCGAAGACCCCGATGGGCCGTTGGTCGGACATGACGGCCGTCAGGAGCGCCCGGCGAAGGCCGCCATCCGCCCGGCGTTGAGCAGCTCCGTGGCGGTCCGGTTGATGTCCTCGCTTATCGGCGCTGTGGGGCTGGCGAGCACGAACGGCACACCCTCGTTGTTCGACTGGACGACCAGACGGCCGTCGGAGATCACCTTGTGCTCGGGCACGCGACCGAGCGCCCGTTCGAGATCGGCAGGATCGATGCCACCCGCCGAATCCGAGCGATTGATGAGATAGCGGACCTTTGACGCGGGGTAGCCGATCGCCCGGAACGTGTCGGCGATCGCCATCGTGCTGTGGATCGTGGTCGAGTCGTAGGTCACGATCTCGATGATCGAGTCGCTCGCGTCGAGGAAGGCGAGGTTGATGTCATTGAGCTGGCTCGACATGTCGATGACGATGCAGGCGTACACCCGCTTGAGCAATGACAGGATCTTCTCCACGTCGCGAGCCGTCAGCATCTCGGCCATCTCGATCCGCGGTGGGGCCAGCAGGATGTCGATCCCCGAGGGATCGCGCCACAGGACGTCGCCAAGGTCTGACTCGGAGATCCGATCCGTCGGGAGATCTAGGATCGACGGGGCATCCACGGGCACCTTGAGGAGAGCGCGCAGATCGCCGAACTGGATGCTCCCGTCGATCAGCACCGTCTTCTGCCCCTGTTGCGCGAGCGCGACCGCGAGGTTGAACGCGATCGTGGTCTTCCCCACCCCGCCCTTCGGCGCGAAGACGCTCATCAGCCGATTGGAACCGGCCTCCTGCCGCGATTCGAAGTCCTTGCGCACCTGCGCGATCCGGGTCATCAGATCGAAGCCCGAGAACGGCATCGCGAGGACGCCGTCGATCCCGCGCTTCGGATCCGGCTCGACCGGGTTCTGCGGCACTGTCAGGACGATGACGGGGACGCCAAGCTTTGCCTGGTGGATCTGCTCGACGAGCTTTGGGCCCTTGACACGTCCCTGCAGCAACGCATCCACGAGGACGACGTCGGGCCGCATCTCGCTGATGGCGGCAAGGGCGCGCCCTCCCTCGGTGAGGACTTCGAGCAGCTTCACGCGGGCCTGGGCTTCGAGCAGGCCGCGGATGTACTGAGCGACCTGTGGGACGTCCTCGACGATCAGCAGGCGCGTCTGGTCACTTTGAGGCATCCCCTCGACGATACCACTACGCCCGGCGGGGGACGCCCGATCCGTGCGTTGGTCATTCTCGCGCGCTGCGGGCCGCTCGACACCTGGTGGGTCAGGCCCGGACGACGTCGGGGCCAACCACGGGCGGAATCGGGCGGTGCCGACCGTGTCCGGTCATGATCCGCCTACCGAACCTCGGGAATCATGACCTGTCAGGTTCCTCGGCTCGGGCTACGGCTTCGTGGCGATGAGGACTGCTCGTTCGCTGCCCGGTCCCATCGGCCCGAGCCCGTAGTCGCCTGCGATCATCTCCACGACGAGGCCCGCATCCTCGGCGAAGCCGCGCAGCTCATCGGCTGAGACCAGGCGAAGACGGTCGTGCCTGAGCCAGCGCCGCGCCGGTGTGCCCTGACCGCCCTCCTCGAAGATCGTGGTCAGCGTGATCGTTGCCGACGCCGCGTCGTGCGCCGCGGATGCGAGCTTGGTCACGATGAGGCCAGTCTCCGGATCGAGCCGGGGCCACTCGAGACTGATCGTCCCGTCGAACCGGGCGAGGTCATCGGCGTCCGGGATCCAGATGTCGACGGCCGCCACGCCGCCCGCAGCGAGGTGCTCCGCAAGTGTCCGGAACGCGGCTCGCTGCGCGCCTCGGGTCGGAAGCACGAGCAGGGAATTGAGCGCGATGAACGCCAACCCGAAGTCGCCGGCAGCCGGCAGCCGGAGGTCGACAAGATCTGCCTCGACGAGCTGCACCCGCTCGGCCGCGGCCGGTCCTGCCGCCGCCGCCCGCGCACGAGCGCGATCCAGCATTGCTGGATCGATGTCGACCCCGGTGATGCGGAAGCCGGCTTCGGCGATCGGCACGCACAGGCGCCCAGTTCCGGCTGCCAGCTCCAGGACGGGCCCTTCGGCACGTGCTGCAAGGGCGCTGTACAGATCGAGATCGCCCGGATCATCGACGAGGTCGAGGTCGTACAGGCGTGCCAGCGCGGCCGCGGTTTCCGGATCGGGTCGCGCGAGCCCGGTCGCGTCGATCGCCTATGCCTCCCAGCGGACCGGGTGGCCGTCGCGCTTGCGGACGGCGAGGGCGCCGATCGCCTCGAGCGCCGCCCGGTTCGCGGCCATCGCCGTGGTCTCGGCCTGGTCGTACGGCGGCGACACCTCCACGATGTCCATGCCCGCGAGCTCCACGGCACCCACGATCTGGCGGATCGCGCGCAGGACCTCGCGGGTGAGCATCCCGCCGGGCTCCGGCGTGCCCGTGCCGGGCGCCATGCCTGGGTCGATGACATCGATGTCGAGCGACAGATAGATCGCGTCGGGACCGTCGAGCGCCTCGGCGATCGCATCAGCAATGACCGCCTCGGCCCCGCGCTCCTCGATCTCTCGCATGAAGTGCCAGCGCAGACCCTGTTCCTGCATCCAGTCGAATGTTGCCTTTGGCGGCCAGTAGCCGCGCAGGCCGACTTGGACGAAGTTTCGGCCCGCGACGGCGCCCGATTCAATGAGCCGCCGCATCGGCGTGCCGTGACTGGCCAGGACGCCGTATGACTCGTTCGCTGTGTCCGCGTGAGCATCGAAGTGGACGATCCCGATGCTGCGAGGCCGTCGGAGCTCGGCGATGGCTGTTGCCGCCGGCCAGGTGATCGAATGGTCGCCACCGAAGATGATCGGGATCGCGCCCGTCTCGGCAACCTCTCGGACCTTGCGGTAGATCATCGCGTGACCGCGCTCGATCCACGAGGGGATGATGTTCGCGTCGCCGGCGTCGACGACCGTCAGCTGGTCGTACGGGTCGATGTCGACCTGGAGTGAATAGATCGCGCCCGCCGTGTACTGCGCCTCGCGGATGGCTCGCGGCCCGAACCGTGCCCCGGGACGGTGGGTCACGGCGTCGTCGAATGGCGCGCCGACGATCGCCACATCGACGTGCCGGCGGCGGAGCTCCGCCGGATCCGTGATCCAGGGCAGGTTCATGAACGTCGTTGGGCCGACGTAGGTCGGCAGGTCGAAGTCGTCGAACGTGTCGAACGGCTGGTCCCAGCCATTGTGCGACGCGAAGTCACGCGTCTGGTCGGGGTCGGGGCGCTGGGCCACGGGAACCTCCGGAGACGGTCGCGACAGGATGGTCGCGCTGGGTCAGCCGTCTCGATGGGCGCCGCCGGTTCACCGTAGTCCAGCGGGGCGCGAAGTGGAGAGTAGCACCGAGACGGCCGGCGAATTGGCGGGTCATTCGTTCGTTGTCGGGTCCGGGGGCTCGCTCACGCACTTCCGGTGCGCTCGCTCCCGTTCTCCCGTCCGCCTCCGCAGAGCGCACCTGCGGCACGCTGGTCGACTACGGGCTTTCCTCGCGGAACGCCCGCCACGCGGCGGCTACGAGGTCCGGGTCCGCGAATAGCTCGTACGCGGTTTGGGCAACGAGCGTGGCCGCGAGGAGCGTCGTTTCGTCGGCTTGCGGCGTTGCGGCCGCGTCGCGAAAGAGAATCGAATGGCCGGGAGTGCCCTCCGGCGCGATGGCGAGGTCAGGATGGATCGTCGGGCAGATCCAGCTGACGTTCGCCATGTCCGTCGAGCCGGCGTTCGAGTCATCGCCCTGATCGGCGATGCCGTATGCGGCCATGTTCGCCCTGAAGCGCTCCACCAGGACCCCGTTGTTGCGCATGGTCTTGGCACCGCCCGAGAAGGTCACCTCGACCGTGGTGTCCGTGGCCAGCGCGGCGGCCTCGCACATCGCCCTGAAACGCTCGCGCATCTGCTGGTACTCGGCGTCGTTGTCGCTGCGGATCATGAACCAGGCGGCTGTGCGATCGGGAATGATGTTGGCCGCCGTGCCGCCTTCCCGAATGATCCCGTGGACACGTGCGCTGGGCTTGAGCTGCTGCCGCCACAGGCCAATCGAGACGAACAGGCTGATCAGCGCATCGAGCGCGTTCTTGCCGCGCCAGGGATCAGACGAGGCGTGCGATTGCAGCCCGGTGAAGACGACGTCGACATCCTCGGACGCGAGGGGGTGGCTCTCCACGTGGTTCCGGTCGCACGGGTGATAGAGCAGCGCGGCGTCGATGCCATCGAACAGCCCGTCGTTGATCATGATCTGCTTGCCGCTGCCACGCTCCTCGGCCGGCGTCCCGAGAAACACGATCTCGCCGGGAAGATCGTCGGCGATCGACGCCAGGGCAATTGCGGCACCCACGCCCGATGCGGCCATCGTGTTGTGGCCACAGCCGTGGCCAAGCCCTGGCAGCGCGTCGTATTCGGCGAGGATCCCGATCCGCGGTCCAGTGCCTGCGCGCCCACCGCGCTTCAGCGCACGGATCGCGGTTCGCAGGCTGCCCGCAGGGTGCTCGACCTCGAAACCGTGTCTGGACAGGACCTCCGCGATCCAGGTCGCTGCGTTGACTTCCTCGAACGCAGGTTCCGGGTTCGCGTGGATCCGGTGGGAGAGATCGACGATCTCGTTCCGGGCTGCCTCGACGGCCGCGGCCAGCCTCGATTTCGCATCGACGTGCGGTTCCGCGGGGGTGGTGCTGATGAGGGTTGACACACGTGCTCCTGGCGGACGTCGACCGTGCATGGTCGGCGAAGCCTAGCGCCCCGGTGTCGCAGTCGGGTCAGCGTCCCGCGGAGAGCGTCGCCTCGGCGACCAGGGTGAGCGCGATCAGGAACAAGGCAATCGGCAACTCGAGAAGATCCTGGACCCGGAGGACGATCAGAAC
>JBKKCW010000257.1:0-2677 GCA_046712485.1 Candidatus Limnocylindrales bacterium | reverse complement strand
AGGCAGATCACGCGGTTCGTTTCGGCATCGCAGGCGCGCGTTGAGTCAAATTCGGCCAAGTTCTCTGTGTCCCTGGCTGCCTCGAGCGCGCCTTCCTTGGCGGCGTTGTTGATCGTGATCTGGCTGTAGTAGAGGCGCCCGAGGTCGAGCGCTGATCCGAACAGCACAAGCATCACAGGGAGAATGAGGGCGAGTTCCACGAGTGCCTGACCTCGACGGCCACGATCGCGGACCGGGCGGCGCCATGCGGTTGCGTCGTAGAGCGCTCGGAGCCGGTGAAGATGTCGTTGCATGCGTGTCTCCGGGGGAACGTGGTAGTCGATGTCCCGATCGTCGGTGGGGTGACTTACACGTTCCCTTGCATCGGTGCACGCGTGCATAGCCCGAAGGGGGCAGGCAGGGGTACTCGATGGTCATTCGCTGGGGATGCACCGGCCGGGGTTTACCCCATATGTGGTGGTAATCCCGTCAGACTGGTCGAAGCACCCATCTCGCTCCCTTGGACGGTGCGGGGCTGCTAGCCCGAAGGTCCCCATGGGGCAGCGGATGGTCAGTCCGCACGGCGTTGCGTCACGGACCAGAGGCGGGTCCCGCACTGATGGGCGGTGGTAGCGGAAGTCCGCGTTGGAGACCCGCGTCGCCTTCCCACGGGCCTCAGCGGAACGACCTATTCGATCAACTGGCCCGACACCCTCGTGCTCGGTCGCGGGCCCCTCGGTACTATTTGATCAGCTGAACACGCATCGGAGATCCGGGGCCGCCCGGGCCAGGGTTGGATGTGACGGTCCCGGGGCCCATAGCTACGACGGTGCCCCAACCCTTCAGGCAGCCGGTTCCCCCGTTGCCGCCCGGGACAGGTGAGCCGGGTGCCTGATTGCACGCCGGGTTGTTATTCCCCTGGACGTAGGCCTGATCCAGCGCGAACCCGAGGAAATACACGATGTGGTAGTAGACGTTGTTGCCGCCACCAGGATTGTTACCAACGCAGACGCCCGGGTACGAGGTTGTGTCGATAGCTGCGTTGTCCGCCGGCTGGCTACCCGCTGAGCAGATGGCGTCGAAGAAGGGGATGTAGACCACTTGGTCGCGATCCAATTGGTCGCTACCGTCATATATCCCAACCCTATTCGCTGGGCCAGCGTATTCATTGAGCTCATCCTCTACGGCGTTCGTGTTACCGGCCTGCGTCTGGATCCACGTCGGAAAGGTGATCGATGCGCAGGGATCCTCGATCTGTTGCTGGATGTTCGGCGCACAGCCGAAGTCGAGAAAACCAAAGGCACCCTGCGCGTTGCCGCAAAGTGCAAGGGTCGATTCGTTCGAAGGAGTGTACGGGGCCGACACGGGCCACGGCCAGGGTGTAGTGCCGAACGACGAGCTGTTGGTCCCAGTGCATGTTCCCTGGTTGGTGGCAAACGTAACTGGCAACAGCGGGCAGCCTTCTGTCGCAACGCACTCACTCGGTGGCGCGTACCCGCCAACAGCTGTCGCAATTGAGCTGGCGTCGAACGTCGTGAACCCCACGGCTCCCGAGATCAACGTTGAGAAGGTGCGATTGCCGTGGGCTGCAACCCCTGCAGCACGGCCACCCACGCAGTCCGTCGTGCAACTGGGCACCGTGCCGTTCCCAACCCGTGCGGCGCTCGCGGTCGACGACGTGATCACGCCGAGGGGCGTGAGGAGGTTGCCCCGGATGTCCGTGTAGTAGGCAGCTGAGTTCCCCGCCGTACCCGGGTCGAATGGCTTAAGCGCGTGAGCAGCTGCCGAACGGTTCGCAGCCGCCAACACGGCGGCATCAAGCTGGACAGGTGACAACACGGTGCCGCCGGACGCCGCCGCCATGACGTTTCGTACAAGGATGGTGGCACCAGCCTCAGAGGCAGAGTCTGACCCATTTTGTGTCCTTCGCTGCTGAACGTAGGCGTTTCCGCCATCAACGACCAGCCCGACCATGGTGATGATGGCCAGCAGCGCGAGGACAAGTAGAACAAGCGTCTGCCCGCCCTGACGTTTTCGCATCGATCGATCCTCCGTCCTCATGTCGTGGGACATGAGTTGTTCAAGCATTCGCTCTCAATCTGAATAGTCGACTGGGCCGATATCGTGATTGGCCCAATGAAGGTGCCGATGATCGGTGTGATGGGGCGAAATTGGTAGGTGGCCTTCACCGTTTGACTGCAACTTAGTGACGTGCAACTGCTCCCACCGCTCGATGCCGTCACATAGATTCCCTCAGCAGTAGGCGTGTTAGCGCACATCGTCGGCAGCGCGATTGCCACCGCGCGGGTGGCGGCCACAGAGCAAATGTCGGCTGGCGTTTGGTTCACGATGGCGACCCGGGCTCCGTTGCGAGCGGCTTCGGAGAGCGTGTTGTACGCGACGATGAGACGTCCGAAATCGAAAAGCCCCATCAAGATCAGGATCAGGATTGGGAAGATGAGGGCGAACTCCACCATGGACTGCCCGCGCTGCTCTTTCATGGCAGGTACACCTGATCGCCGCCTCGGATGGCGAACGTCGAGGAGGCGGACATCGGTAGATTGCTGCCGACGATCGCAGAGATGATCGGTGTCATCACCTTGAAGGTGCACGAGATCGAGACGGTGGCCTCGTCTCCGAGATTCGTAGTGGTCGAGTTTGCATCGACCACGGTGTCGCTGAACACGGGCTGCGGGAC
>JBKKCW010000256.1:0-3029 GCA_046712485.1 Candidatus Limnocylindrales bacterium | reverse complement strand
AGCGAGCAACCGGGGGAGCAACAGGTCGGCGGCCGTCGCCTTGGAGTACGCCCCGCACGTCGGCAGCCCCAGGATTGCCGTGCGCCCGATCCGCGCTAGCCACAGCATCGAGCCTGGATGCGCCGGCACGCCGCGCCGAACCACCCGACCGCCAAGCGCCGCGATTGCCACGAAACACGGATCAAGCGGATCCGTGCTGGCCGCGCCGGCGGTCAGGATCAGCTCCACGGGATCCGGGCCGCGCACGAGTGCCGCCACCGCGGACTCGACTGCTTCGGCGTCGTCCTCGACGTACTCGATCGAGACGATCGTCGAGCCGAGGCTCTCGACCTTCGCGCGGACGCTCGACTCGAACCGTTCCCGGCCCGTGGCACGGACCGTCTCTTTCACGACGACGCCTACCCGCCTCGGAACGAAGGGAGCGACCCAGACGAGCGGATTGCTGCCAAAGCCTGCAATCCGGGCGCCGGCGTCCACGGTGGCCGCTTCCACCAGGTGTGGCGCGACCTTGACGCTCGCGACGAGGTCCCCCGGCGCGACGATCTGGCCGTCGAAGACGGTGAACACCTCGAGGGGATCGATCCGGTTCACCCGCTCGAGCTCCGCGACCCGCACGTTTGCAACGCCATGGGCCTCGGCGACGAGATCGACCCGGCTCTGAGCCGGCCCACGAACGATCAGCCCCGGACCGGCGACCGCCGCGGCCAGCCGTAGCGCCGCGTCGTCCTCGTGCAGCTCCCCGCCTTCGGGCGTGAGGACACTGACGGGATCGGCCGGAGCGGCGGCCGCGAGGGCCAGCAGGTCGTCGACCGTCAACCGACGACCCTTGGCCCACCGCTTCCCTCCGACGGTCAGATCGCGGGCGAGGATCGACCCCGCGAGCCGAGCGGGCACGCGTTTGCCCGGTGTGACTCGCTCGACTCGCACGCGGGACCGGGATCGATCAGGTCAGCCGAGCGAGGGCGGCCTCGATCGCGCGTCCGGTGTACACGGCGGCCATCGCCGTTCGATACGCGCTGTCGGCGTGGATATCGCTGGCTACGTCGACGCCGTCCGTGGCGTGGGCGGCAGCGGCTTCGATCGCCGCGGCTGACCCGTCCGACCCGGCGAGCGCCGCCTCCACGGCGCGCGCACGATAGGCGTGATCGCCGACGCCAGTGATCGCGACGTTGGCACCCACGATCCTTCGGTCGTCCCCGGCGAACACGACGACAGCCACGCCGACGATGGCGTAGCCGGACGCGGTCTGCTCCAGCGACGCGTAGGCCGAGCCGGCATCGGCCCGCGGGCCCGGGAGCCTGATCTCGGTCAGGATCTCGTTGGGCTCGAGTGCCGTCGCAAACGGGCCCTGGAAGAACCCATCGATCGGGATCGTGCGCTCACCATTCGCGCTCCGTGCGATCACCTCGGCGTCCAGCGCGAGGAGACAGGCCGGCAGCTCGAGGGCGGGATCGGCATGGGCGATGGCCCCACCGACCGTGCCGCGGTTGCGGACCTGGACGTCGCCGATGCCCGGCACGGCGTCGCCGAGTACCCCGTACTTCATGGCCGGCGAGTCCATCAACTCCCGGTACGTCGTCAGGGCACCAATCGACAGCCGGCCATCGGACAACTGGCGCACACCCGTGAGCTCACCAAGCCGACCGATATCGACAAGCGTGTCCGCGGCACCGAGCCGCAGCTTGAGCAACGGGAGCAGGCTCTGACCACCGGCCAGGATCTTGGCGCCACCGTCGGAGCCGATGAGCTGGAGTGCCTCGTCCAGGCTGGACGGCCGCTGGTAGGCGAATGCTGCGGGGATCACGCCATGCCTCCATTCGAGCCGTGGATCGCCCGCCACACCGTCTGCGGCGTGTAGGGCATGTCGAGATGACGGATACCGAGCGGACTGAGCGCATCGATCACGGCATTGGCGACCGCTGCGGTGCTCGCGATCGCCCCGGCCTCGCCAACACCCTTGACCCCGATCGGATTGACCGGCGATGGCGTGACCGTCTCGTCGAGCTCGAGATTCGGGAAGAACGACGCGCGTGGCAGGGTGTAGTCCAGCATCGAGCCCGTGAGCAGCTGACCATCGTCGCTGTAGATCGCGCCCTCCCAGAGCGCCTGACCGACGCCCTGGGCGATCCCGCCGTGGAGCTGACCGTCGACGATCATCGGGTTGATCTTCTTGCCGACGTCGTCGACGGCCACGTACCGCTTGAGCTCGACCTGGCCGGTCTCCTCGTCGATCTCGACGAGCGCGATGTGCGTCCCGAATGGCCAGGTGCAGTTGGGCGTGTCGTGATAGGCGGTCTCGTCGAGATAGGGCTCCATGCCCTCCGGCGGGTCGAACCCGAGGTCGATCGCGAACGCGATCTCCTGGATCGTCTTGACCCGGTCGGGGCTGCCCTTCACCCGGTAGTTGGCGCCGTCGACTTCGATGTCGTCCACGGACGCCTCGAGCATGTGCGCCGCCATCCGGCGAGCCTTCTCGCGGATCTTGCCGGCAGCCTTGATGGCCGCGGTCATGCCGACCGAGCTTGTCCGGCTGCCGTACGAGCCGTACCCGAACGGCGTGCCCTGGGTGTCCGAGTGCTGGACGATCACGTCCTCCATGGGCACGCCCAGCTCATGGGCGATGACCTGGCTGTACGTCGTCTCGTGGCCCTGACCCTGGGGCTGGGTCCCAACCGTCGCGATCACCTTCCCAGTCAGGTGGACCTTGATGTTGGCCGACTCCCACATGGCGGCGCCCCAGCCCTCGCCGACGGCGCCGATCCACTTGCTGGGCGCGACCCCACAGACCTCGATGTACGTCGAGAGCCCGACGCCCAGGAGCTTGCCACGCTTGCGCGCCTCGTCCTTGGCCGCGCCGATCTTGTCGTAGCCGATCATCGCGAGCGCCTTGTCGAGCGCCGGCTCGTAATTGCCCGAATCGATGTAGATCTTGGCGCCGCCTGCCGCCGTTCCGAGACCCGAAGGATTGTCGTACGGGAATGCGTCTGGCGGCAGGAAGTTTCGTCGCCGGACCTCGGCCGGGTCGATCC
>JBKKCW010000255.1:0-3349 GCA_046712485.1 Candidatus Limnocylindrales bacterium | reverse complement strand
AACGACTCGAACGTGATCTCGTCGGTTGGCGTTGGAACCGTGTGAAAGTGGTCGAATACCCAGAGGGACTCGAAGCCGAGCGCTTCGGCGTTCCTGGCGAGCTCCACGGTGCGGGTCCAGGCGTCGGCGGCCCGCCAGCCGTCGTATTCGCCCTTCCACCCCTGCGGCGCCATCAGACCAACCTGCATGCCGAGCCTCCGAGCTGCACCCCGACGATGATTGCCTGCGCCATGGTGACGGCTCGCCGCCACGGCGGCGTTGCGGGGTGTCGCACGCCGCGGGCCGTTCGGCTGATACGGCGGCCCGAGGCCTATCCTCGGCATCCGCCAAGGAGCCACGGATGTCCGCCGAATCGTTCGACCCGACCGCCCCGCTGCCCGGTCCTCCCGAACCATGGGCCTACGCCCCGACCCCATCGTGGCGAGATGGGCCGCCGTACCACCTGACCGACATGATCGCCGCCGAGCCGGCGGTCGCCCGCCGGATCGTTGAGCGACTGGGCAGCGATTCCTCGGTTCCGAGGCTGGTGGACGCGATCCGCTCGACGATCGAGGCCGGCGAGCCCGTGGTGGTCACGGGCTGCGGCACGTCCGAGACCGCGGCGATGGGGATGGTCGAGATCCTGCGAGAAGCGGCTCGTACGGCCGGGCACGCAGGCGCAGTGATGCTTTCAGAGCAGGCGTTCGAGCTGGCGCAGGATCCACCGGCGCGTGGCCTCGTCATCGGCGTCTCCCACGAGGGGGGCACCGGCGCGACGAACGCCGCGCTTCGCGACTCCCGGGCCGCCGGTGCCAGGACCGCTGTGGTGACCGTAAGCGGTCGATCGCCGGCCGGGCGACACGCCGATATCGTTGTCGAGACCGGCGAGCTCGATCAGAGCTGGTGCCATTCTGTGGGGTTCGTCAGCCCGATGGTCGTGGCGGCCGTGACGGGCGCGCAGCTCTCCGGCACGGCGCCGGATGGCAACGCCGTCGCCGCGCTGCTCGCCGCCGGCGCAAGCGACCCAGACGCTGCGTCGAGAATCGCGGACCGTTTTGCATCCGCGGCGCACCTGCTTGTCATCGCCTCGGGGGCCGACCGGACGGCGGGCCGCGAGATGGCCCTCAAGGTCGAGGAGGCATCCTGGCTGCCGTCCGCCTACCGCGACCTCGAGACGTTCCTCCACGGTCACCTCCCGGCGACCGATCCGGGAACGGCGCTCGTCCTCATCCTCGTGGACCGGCAGGGCCGCAAGGAGCGGGTCGCTCGGGCGCAACAGGCACTCGCAGCAGCCAGGGTGATCGGTGTTCGGACCGCGGCGATCCTGGCCGAAGAGCTCGATGCCCAGCTGGATGCCGAGCTGACGCCGGCAGGTCGCCTGCTCGTCCCCGATGACGGGGCCTTGCCCGCGCCGGTCGCCGCGTTGCTTGGGACCGCGTCCGCGCTGCAGCTCCTGACCGAGCGGATCGCCCGCGCCCGCGGCAAGAACCCGGACCTGATCCGCCGCGAGGACGACGTCTACCGTCGAGCCGCCGAAGCCGCGGGCGGCTGAGGCGCGTCGCCGAAGCCTCACGGTCGAGTGGGCCGCCGAAACCCCACGGTCGAGGTGGGCCGCCCGAACCACGGCACCGACCGCACGAACCGTGGGTCTTCCCGCGCCGGAGTCACCGGGTGACTAACAACGGCGCCTGGTGGCGCGTTGCCTCTAGAATATTCGCCGGCTGACTTGTTGTGGCCGGTTGCGCCGTTCCGGGACCCGATCCTGCCGCTCGAGGCCGGCCGTTGAGCACGCGGACGCTCAATCGAGACGTGGGCTGCCGCGACGTGCCACGGCAGGGGTTAACGCGCAGTCTCCGGGTGGGTATTTGATAACCGCGGAGGTCAATCGCGCCCGAACGGACACGAAACCCGACCGCGCCACGCGGGCGTCTGAGACGAAGGCGCGAGTGCGCATTGAGCGCTCGAACGAGCGCGCGGAGCGAGTAACGCCCGGATCGGGCGCTCGCACGGCTGGTGCGCCCGCGCGGCGCGGTCAGACCTGGTTGACCAGCGCCTCGCCAATGACGTCGACCATCTCGAGGTCCCAGGGATTGAAGTCCTGGAGCATGATCCGCTCGACGCCGGCCGCGGCGAACGCGTTGACCATCTCGCGCGCTCGATCCGGCGTCCCCAGGATCCAGCGCCGCTCGCGCTCGGCCAGCCAGTCCGCATCGGCGTCGTCCCCGAGGATCCGGGTCAACTCGGTCAGCCGGTCCCGCACCTCGGCATCGTCGCGCCCGATGAGCACTCCGATCATGGCCGAGCGGGTCAGCGTGGCCGGATCACGGCCGATCGCCTCGCACGCCGCATCGAGCCCGGCGTTGACGCGACGCGCAGCATCCGGGCCGTCCGCCGACGAGAGGTTGTACTCGTCCGCGTAGCGCGCCGCCAGCCGGTACGACCGTGGTGTTCCTCCACTTCCGACCAGGATGCGCGGCCGCGCCCCGCCGATTGGCGTCCGGGGCCGTCCCGGAACGTCCACTGGCTTTGGCTTGAAGTCCGCGCCCACGATCGACACGATCTTGCCCTCGTACGACCAGCCGTCCGGTTCGCCCCACAGGCCGTGGAGGATGGCGAGCTGGTCTTCGAGTAGATCGGCTCGGTCATCGATCGGCGGGAAGGGCAGGCCCAGCTGGCGGTGCTCGAGGTCGTTCCAGCCGGCACCCACGCCGACCTCCAGCCGCCCACCGCTCATCTCGTCGACGGTCGTCGCCACCTTGGCGAAGTTGCCCGGATGACGGAAGGTGACCGGCGAGACGAGCGTGCCCAGGCCGATTCGGTCGGTGTCGCGCGCCAGCCCGGCCAGGACGGCCCAGGCATCGGTCGTTGGCATCCCGGCGGGCCCCGGGAAGCTCGCGTAGTGATCGGACCGGAAGAGCGTCTCGAGCCCGTTCGCTTCCGCTCGCTTGGCGAACGCGACGTGGTCGCCGTAGCTCATGCCCTGTTGCGGCTCGATCTGGATCGCGAA
Source organism: Candidatus Limnocylindrales bacterium (assembly GCA_046712485.1). Classification (GTDB taxonomy): domain Bacteria; phylum Chloroflexota; class Limnocylindria; order Limnocylindrales; family CSP1-4; genus SPCO01. Next base: position 363 of record JBKKCW010000255.1, on the reverse strand, counting down.
ACGCATGTCGACTCCTGCATGCGACATCAATCGTTGCTGTCGACAGAATAGTTCGTGGGACGACGCCCTCGACCGACTGACACCCTGGGTCCTCCTCTCCGTTCGCCGCCCCCGGTGATCTCACAGGGCCGTCGATCGCGTGCGCGGGTAGGATGCGATCGATGAACCCCCGAGTCGCACCGTACCGGCCGGATCTACAGGCGCTCGGCACGACCGACAGCTCCTTCGAAGCCGTGCTGGCGGTCGCGGATCTTCCGGCAGGGGCAATGCGCCGGATCACGCGGGGCGACCTCGACGTCCTCCTGGCGCACACGCCGATCGGCATCATCGCCACCGACGATCGCTGCCCGCACATGAGCGCCC
>JBKKCW010000254.1:0-9464 GCA_046712485.1 Candidatus Limnocylindrales bacterium | reverse complement strand
GGCGGGCGCAGCGGTGATGGCGAGCAGCATGGTGGCGCCGAGGGCGACGCGTGCGATCCGGGTGCGCATTGCTTGGGTGCTCCTCTAAAGGACGAAGGAGACGAAGGGGACGAAGGGGACGAAGGGGAGGCTCGTCAGGCGGCGCCTCCCGATGCGGCGAAGGACGGCCGGTCGGCACGGACGGCGGCGATCCCGGTGAGGAGCCAACCGCCCACGAAGGCAATTAGCATCGTGAACAGCGAGATGGAGACGAACGGCTCCCACGGCCACCCGCCGAGCATCCCGTCGGTGCCAGGAACCACGAGGACCCCGGCGACGCCCAGCAGGATCGTCCCGAGCCTGGACAGCATGCCCGTCCGCCACGTGGCGAGGGCGAACAGGCCCGACCCGGCCATGAGCGTGACCAGCCCGAGCATCCCCACGCTCCAGCCGGACAGGCCGAGCGCCAGCTCGTCGTCGCCCGCGACGCCCATGAACGCTAGCCCGGCGATGGCAAGCAAGCCGCCGATGAGCGGGACGAGGAAGGCGGCCCAGACGAGCACCGGGTGGCGGCGGGCCTGGAAGGCGGACAGGCCGGCGATCCCGACGAGGAGGACGGCGATGCCCGCGAGGATGATCCCGGACGTCGGCCAGGCCTCGTCCGAACGGTCGAGCGCGTTGGAGAGGAACCCGGTGATGATCAGTAGAACGCCGAGTATGGCGGCATAGCCTCCTATGCGGAGAGACATGGCAAATCCCTTTCCGTGCTGGGACGCGGCCCCGAGGCCGCGAAGATGCAGGTTGGCATCCAGCGCACCGAGGAGGACATCGGCCACGTCGAACGGGCCGAGCGGTCGCTCCTCAAGGACCGCGGCGAACTCATCGCCGTAGCGGGCTCTCCAGCGCGCCGGGTAGAGGCGAAGGAGCAGGGCGATCATGGGACGCATCGCCGACTAGCCGGGAGTCCGGCCGAGCCGGCGAAGACCGAGCTGCGCGAACTCGGAGAGCTCGTGGAGCTGCTCGGCGAGGATCGTGGCGCCCACCGCGGTCAGCCGATAGGGCCGGCGGCGGTCGACGGGCGCCAGGGACTCGATCATTCCGCGCTCCTCGAGACGGGCGAGCGCGGCGTACAGGGTTCCCGGACCCAGCGGCCTGCCGGTGCCGGCCTCCACGTCGGCCATGATCGCGTAGCCGTGCTTCGGTCCGTCGGAGAGGCTGACAAGGATGAGGAGTGCTGGCTCGGCGAACCGCCCGAGCTCGGGGAGTGGCGTGACCATGCGGTTAACCTATCTAGCGTTTGACGATATATCGTGCCTCGATATATAGTCGCCCGCGGCGCGCTTGTCAAGGCCCCGATGGGCGGAGCCCGTTGCGGCCAAGCTGGGGGTCAGACTTCCTTCCGCGGGGTGGCGCTTTACAGCGCTCGGCCTGATGCACACGAGCACGGACGCGTCCTGGACCGACCCGCCGGCAGCGACATAGGCGGCGAGAATGTCCATCTGGCGCTGCGTCGCATGAGGCGAGAGCGCGCCGCGCAGGTTTCCGCTCCTCATGCGCATCGTGCCGCCGCTGGCAGGGACGCCACCGGCGTGTGGTTGATCATCACGAAGCGCGGGAACGCTGAGTTACGGAGGCGCTAGCGGTCTCGCCCCGACCAAACTCACCGATCTGGCTTTCGAGCTCCATGATCGGCGGGGGACGCCACCACGTGAAACCTCTTCAGCCCAATTGGCTACGCCCCGCAGTACCTTTCGCCCCCCGGGTGGAACGGCACCTGCCGCTAGCGTGTCGGCATGGCTCGATTTCGAGACGCCGCGCTCATGGCTCCCGCTGCGCTCCTCGGGCTTGCCGGTCTGGGCACGGCGTTCGCAGCAGCCGGTCCGGTGTTGCCAGCGAGTTTGTGGGCGGCAGCCGTCGCCTGGGTCCTCGCCGTCTGGACTTCGACGCAGGTCAGCGCGAGATCGATCGCGACAATCACCCGGGCCGCGGCGACCGTGAGCAGCGGCGGCACGATTGATCCGACGAGCGACGCGTTTGGACGTTTCGCGCCAGTTGCCCACGAGCTGGCTGGGATTGCCGACGCGATCAAGGCGGCCACCGAAGCCGCCACAATCGACCGACTCACCCGGGTCGCCAACCGGCCTGCGCTCCTCGCCCATCTGTTCGCCGAAATCGAGCGAGTCGCCCGGTACAACCGGCCGCTCTCGATCGCGTTCATCGACATCGACCATTTCAAGGCAGTCAATGACACCTTCGGCCACGAGATGGGCGATGTCGTCCTTCGCGGAGTCGCCGAAGTGTTTCGGGAGAACATTCGGTCCGTGGATTTAATCGGGCGCTATGGCGGCGAGGAGTTCGTCCTCGTCCTGCCCGAGACGCCCGTCGATGAGGCAGCGGAGGTAGCCGAAAAGCTGCGGCTCCTGGTGCTCAAGAGGCACTTCGACGCCGGGACGGCTGGCGAGTTGGCCGTCTCCATCTCGATCGGGGTGGCGGGTGGAAACGGGCCACACCTGCGGGTCGATCAGCTCCTCCGTGATGCGGATGCCGCGATGTATTCCGCGAAGTCACTCGGTCGAAACCAGACGTACGTCTTCGCCGAGACCGATGACGACTCCGCGCGAATTCCGCGCGCACCGATCTCACCGGCAGGGCGAGCGCGTGCCGCGGAAGTTGGGGACCTGGCGCGCCAGGCCGCCGAATCGGCCCTGTCCGCGATGATCGCGCCGCTGCCCCACTACGGCGGCAAACCGTCCGCGCTCATCGCTGCGATTGCGGTTCGTATGGCCGCCGCGCTCAAGCTTCCTGAACAGGAGGTTCAGCGCATCCGGGTCGCCTCTCTTCTCCATGACATCGGCAAGGTCGCCGTGCCGGAGCAGATTCTCGAGAAGCCAGGACCTTTGTCGGCGGATGAGTGGCAGTCCGTCGTTCAGCATCCACGTGTTGGGCAGGTGATCATCGACCAGGTCGCTACCGTCAAGGACGCCGGCGCAATCATTCTGCACCACCACGAACGGTTCTCCGGCCACGGCTACCCTCATGGCCTGCGCGGCTCGGACATCCCGCTTGGTGCTCGGATCGTCGCCATCGCGGACGCCTATGACGCCATGGTCAGCGACCGGCCGTACCGTGCCGCGATCAGCCACGATGCCGCAATCGCCGAGCTTCGCGAACACTCGAACTTGCAGTTTGACCCGGAACTCGTGACGCTCTTCTGTGACCTCTTCGCTCTCGAGGCACCACAGGCCGACCCAACGCTGTTGATCACGCCGCCACTCGCCCTCCCCGTACCTCGCTCCGCCGGCCGGCGCCGCCCGGCCGCCTCCGCGTAGGCCGATGCTTGGGCCGATTCGGTGGTAATGGAAGTCCGGCGCCGACTGGGTAATGGCGCATCGGTCCCGGAACCGGTCCCCGAGCAGGGAAATCCCGGGACCGAGTATGTGGCGAAACCGCGGGAAGTCGAATTCGCCGCATACGCCGAAGACTGCCGGATCTTTGGCTTCTGGCGCCACGCGGACGAACGCCTTTCCGATGCCTTGAACGCGACGGACGAATACCTGTTGCACGACGTGCTCCTGGCCGCGCTCGAGGACGGCCGCACAACGGATGCTCGAGAGCTTCTGGTCCAACGGCACGAGGTCCTGGCGGTGCGTGGCGCTGGGCCTCGCGGCAATGTGGCGCGTCGTTCGCGCACACGACCTTCGCCAGTGACCATACAAACAGGCCCATACACCATCCACGGGTACTTGCATGGCCCTCCCGGCGCCGACGCCGTCCGCCAGATCCGACGGCGCAAGCCGATGGTGCCGCTGACCGAGGCCTGGATCGAGTATCCCGCGGCTGGTGCGCTGCACCGCGCGCGAGTCGGACCGATCATCGTCAACCACGAGGCATTCGACTGGATTCGACATTCCCGGGACGAGGAGGTCAGTACGCCCAGCCTGCCGGCGGAAACGACCATCGATCCGAATGCCAAGGATTTGACCGGCTACATCATTACGTACGAGGGCTGATCTTCTCCCCGCCACGCGGGACTCCCACCATCGTCATGTCCGGGTGCGCAAGCCGAGCGGGACGCTTGGAGCGTCATTGCCGACGGCGTGGGATGAACACGTGGTGAGGCGCAGCGTGCATACGTTTTCTCCGCATGCACCCGAACCAGGAGTTTCTGGGGTACTGCCCCACCCGGCATATGCCGCCCGTCTATAGCGATCTAGCCGGGCGACCGATAGGCACTGACCTCCCGCGAGTCGAGACTCAGCCAATCTTCCTGCTGGGAGAGCGAGCGACGCGATCGTCGCGGGAGCCTTGACATGAAACGACACCGAATCTCAGCACTCGTCCTCACCTTTGGCCTTCTCTTGAGCATCGGGGCGGCGGGTCCCTTTGCCGCGAAGGCCGAGGCGGCGTCACTGGATGTCTGCGGCACGGTGTCGGTCTATGTGCCGGCGACAGCGCTCAGCGCAGGTGCGATCACGATTGGGGGGATCCCGTTCGTGATCGCGGCGGGTACCACCCTCTCGTCGAATGTGCAGACGGGTGCGAACCTCTGCTTCGACCTTACCATTGACCTCTCCGGGCGGATCACGGACGCCACGGTCACCGCCAACGTGACGTCAACTGTCACTATCTGCGGAACCGTAACAGCATACGTTGCGGCGACCGCTTCGTCCGCCGGATCGCTGACGATCGCCGGACACGCCTTCACGCTGGCCGTGGGCTCAGACCTGCCGGCGTCGGTTGACGTCGGGGCCGACCTGTGCCTCGATCTGAGCCTAAACGCATTCGGCCAGGTTCAGGGAGGCTCAGCCCAGGCCAACGTCACGACCACGGTCACCATCTGCGGGACCGTGACGACCTACGTGGAAGCCACCCTGAACAGCACCGGCTCGCTGCGGATCGCCGGTCGCCTGTTCACGCTGGCCCAAGGCTCGAATCTGCCGGCTTCGGTGGATGTCGGCGCCGACCTTTGTCTCAATCTGACCCTCAACGCGCTGGCCCAGGTTCAGAACGGTTCGGCTCAAGCCAACGTCACGACCACGGTCACGATCTGCGGGACCGTGACCGCGTACACCGACGCCTCGTTGAACAGCACCGGCTCGCTGCGGATCGCCGGTCGCCTGTTCACGCTGGCCATCGGCTCTGACCTACCCGCGTCGGTCGACGTCGGGGCGGATCTGTGCCTGACGCTCACGCTCAATGCACTGGCACAAGTCCAGGATGGCTCCGCCACGGCCAACGCGACGAGCACGCTCAAGATCTGCGGCACTGTGACCAGCTACACCGAGGCGACTCTCAACAGTACTGGCCTCCTTCGCATCGCCGGCCGGACGCTCACGACCGCCCTCGGCTCGAACTTGCCGGCGTCCGTCGATGCAGGCGCCGACCTTTGTCTCAATCTGACCCTCAACGCACTGACCCAGGTCCAGGACGGAACGGCCACCGCGAATGTCACAACCACGCTTGAAGTCTGTGGACAGATCACCGCCTATGCCGCTGCCACGTCGTCCACAAACGGCTCCCTGACGATCGCGGGCGTCCCGCGCACGATCGCCGCCGGCGCCGAGGTCGATGCCGGTGTGGCCGTCAGCGTCTACGTCAGGCTGCGGCTCACGATCGACGTTTTCGGGCGGGTCTCCGACGTCACGGTCCTCAAAGTTGGCGCTTCGCTCGCCGCTGCCTGCAACGCGCCCACGCCGACGCCGACGCCCAGGGCAACGCCAACGCCAGCCGTGTCCGGCAGCCCGTCCCCAACCCCGTCCAGCACACCAACCCCGACGCCAGCCGGCGGACCGACCCCGCTCCCGAGCGGCGGACCCACGCCGGCCGGCGTCCCGACACCCACACCGGCGCCAAACGAGACGCCCAGCCCGACACCCAGCTCCGGCCCAACGCCGACTCCGACAATCGGATCGCCGAATAACCCGAATGACCCGACCGGCGGCGGCGTCGCGAACCAGGACGCCACGTGCGACACGGTCAGCGCGAACGTGGCGGGCGGTTCCGGTGAAGACTTGGCTGGCTTCGTTCTGCCCGATACCGCCTCACTCGAACGGACCGCGCGGGTCATCGTCACGAACGCGATGCCTCTGTGTCTGCTTGCCGCCGCCGGTCTCCTGGCCGGCTACGTCGCCCGACGACGGCGACAGAGTGAGCCCGAAGACCAGCCGATCTTCGCGGGCGCCAGCGATGAAGGGGGCCTCCAGTGATCGCCGACATCATTCGCAGGCCTCGCCTGCTCAGCCTGAATCTCTCCAAAGCAGGTGAACGCGTACATCCTGAGTCCAGGGTGTACGACCTGCCCGCCACGTCGGACACGCGGGACGACCTGCCACGGGTGACCGCAGTGCTGGCGGCGGCGACCATCCCGATCGTCGCGCTTACCGCAGCAGGGGAAGTGGGGGCCGGGTTTGCATATCGGGACGTCGTCGCGCTGCTGATTGCATATGCGATCGCCACGGTCATCCTCCTGCGAGTTCCGTGGTCCGCTCTTCCCCGAGCTTGGAGCGGGAGCCTGATCGGGCTCCAGCTGCTGTTCATCGTCAGCCTCACCAGCCTCACCGGGGCTGGCGAATCTCCATACTTCGCGCTCTATGCGGCGGTCCTCGCCATCGCCGGCTGGCACCTTTCGTCGGGTGCATTCGCGGGCGTCGTCGGCTCCGTTGCCGTGATCGAAGCGTGGCGCGCCCTCGCCGTGAACGCGAGCGGGTCGTTCGACCAGGTGACGATCGGTCTGCCGTTCTTCGGAGCCCTGGGCCTGCTCTCACTGGTGACCGCCCGTCGGTTGACAAATGTCATCGTCTTGTTGAGGGATGATCAGGCTCGAACCTCGGCCACCCTTGCGGCCGTTCGGGACCTCGCCGGAGACATCGACCACGACCCCCTGGGAGCACTTTCGCAAGCGGCGGCACGAGTGTTCGACAGCCAGGCTACGGCCGTCGAGGTCTCTCCGACGGTGGTGGGAAGCCGCGGCGCAGTGGTTGCGCGCAGTGGCGGACGGCAGCTCACGGTCGCGATCAGTGGCGGCGCCTCCACATACGGCCTCTTGCACCTGGAACGTCCGCTTCCGTATTCAAGCACTGAGCGCCGGCTGATCGCCATCCTTGCGGATGTCGCCGGACGCGCACTTGATGCTCGGCGGATGTTCAACGACCTGCGTCAGGCGTCCGAGCGTGATGCCCTGACCGGCCTGCTCAACCGCCGGAGTCTGGATGCGGATCTGGACGCGGTGATCGGCCCCGCATTGACCGCGGGCCAGACCGTGACGATCGCGTTCGTCGATATCGATGGCTTGAAGTCGATCAATGACGCCTATGGCCACGAGGTCGGGGACCAGGTGATCCGAAGGGCGGGTCGTGGCCTGGCCGCGGCCGTTCGCTACGAAGATCGCGTTTACCGAGCGGGCGGCGACGAGTTCGTCGTCCTCGGGGTCGGGCTTTCACCACTCGAGTCGTCACGGCTGGGCGAGCGACTGCGAGACGCGCCAGGACGCGCGTCGCGACGGTCCATCGATTCCCATGCCGTACCCATCACGTTGTCGGTCGGTGTCGTCATAGCATCGGGTTCGGATGTGCCACCGGCCCAGCTGCTCGCGGACGCTGACCGCCAAATGTATCTATCCAGGGCGTCTGTCCGTGCCGCCAAATCGAGCAGCGAACGAGCCTCCACCTAGTCAATTCCAGGTGACGTCTGCCGCATGGCCAGGGTACGAACGGGTGATCGTCCATCCGGGGCCGCCGTCGTACCTTGGGCCTGCTCACAACGCGTCACAGCATGCGGCGAGCAAGGGGTGGCCAGATGATCACGCACCGAGCCTCCGCCGGTGAGTGGCCGCAACGCGACCCGCCCGATGGTCAAAGCGAGGGGCCGTCAATCGACGCACGCGTCACAGGACGCGTCGTCCGACGCGCAGTCATGGCTCCCGAAGCTGTGGCGGTTCCGGCGAAAGCGCCGGCCAAGATCCGAGTCGTAGTCGTTGACGAGCACGATCTGATCCGCGCTGGCTTTCGCGGGCTGATTTCATCTGAGCCCGGTCTGGAAGTCGTGGCCGAAGCGACCAACGGGGCCGAAGCACTGGACCTCGTAAGGCGCCATGGCCCTGACGTCGTATTGATGGACGTGCATCTGCCCGGTCTTGGCGGCATCGAGTGGGCGCGACGGATGCGAGCATGCAGTCAGGAATCGAGGGTTGTGCTCGTCTCGTCGACGTGCGATGCGGACACCGTCATGGAAGCGCTTCGTGCGGGCGCACACGGCTTCGTCCTGAAGGACGTGGAACGCTCAGAGCTACTTGACGTCATCCGACGGGTCATGGCCGGTCATCACGCGATTGAGTCCACCCTCGCAACGGAGCTGCTGCGTCGTATGGCTGACGACACTGGACGCGACAACTTTCCTAAGCCCGAACCGTTGACGGCCCGCGAGATCGAGGTCCTTCGGTTGATTAGCAACGGGAGCACGAATCGCGAGATTGCGACGCGCCTGATCTGTGCCGTCGGCACCGTCAAGGTCCATGTCGAACACATCATCGCCAAGCTCGGCGCCGTAGACAGAACACAGGCGGCGGTTCTGGCGATTGAGATGGGAATCATCGCCACAGACCCCGAGCTGACACCGAGACACAGCGAAGGTAGAGCACCGGGCTAGCGGTCCCTGCGAGTTCGGTCCCGCGACAGGGCTAGCGAACCGTTTACCGGCAGCACCGGCTACGGCACGAAGGGAGAACGTGGTCCACCTGCTGTTACACCACGAGTTGGGGCTTGACCATTATGCGATCCAGCTCCTCGGCCGTCAGGCCGCGTCCGACTCGTCGGTGAGAGGCTTCAGCGGCCATGGTGACAAATCTGCGCGCTGCCATGCCCGCCCTTCCGAATCGCCCGCTCTGCGTTGCGTCGGTCGAACCGCAGTGCGATCCGCAACGCCGTTTCGAGGCCCTCGCGGCTACCAAACAGATCCCGAGTACGTCACGATGGCGATCCTTGGCAGCGGAGCGTCGTATGCATCGTCGGGCGGAACACCGCCGAGAGCGGGTTCAATGGGTATTCTGCCTCACGGCAGTAGCGCAAATGGTCGAGCGGCTGCCCGCGCTGTATCGCGTCGTCGAGGCTGGAGATGACGACGTCCGACTCGAGCTTCACCTGAAGGCCTCAGCCTGGGAGATTCTCCGGCTCGGCCCGGCGGATCCGGACCACGTGGCCGTGACCTTGAGCGGGCACTTGGACAACGTGCCCGGATCGAGATTCGAGCCGTGGCTGGCCGGAGGCATCGAAGCCCTCAACGCCGATCTTCAGTGGGCGGTCTCGCGGCCGTGCTCAGAGCAGGCGAGCGAGCTCCTGTCGGCGCTGGTCCGAATGCGCGGCACGATGCTGCACGGCAACCTGTATTGACCTGCAACCACGTTTGAGCCATGGATTCGTCATCGTCTTTGCCCGTCTGACCGCCGACAGGCCCATATCGGCACCGGAGGATCGTTACGCGGCGTAAACGGC
>JBKKCW010000253.1:0-2893 GCA_046712485.1 Candidatus Limnocylindrales bacterium | reverse complement strand
CAGACGCAGCTGGAGATCATCTGCCAGACGAACGATGCGCCATCGCTCTACCAGGAGTTCCTGGCCGAAGGTCGAGAGGGCATGCACCACCTCGGCTACTGGCCGGACGATGTCCCGGCTTCCGAGGCGGCATTGCTGGCCGCGGGCTTCACCGAGCTCACCACGTTGTTTCTTCCTGACGGCACCCGCAACGTGACGTACTACGAAAGCCCAGCCTGCGTCGGCGCCCTGGTGGAGATCGCTCCGATGACACCGTTCAGGCGCTCCTACATGTCGGCGATCGAACGCCTCACGGAGTCGTGGGACGGCGACCGCCCGCTGCGCAGGTTCGGCTCTAGGGACGAGTTCCTCGCATCGGACGACGTCGCGAGCGTCTCCTGATGAGCACCGCCGCCGGCGAGCACCGACCTGCGATCACGTTCATTCGGGTGCCGTCCTTCCCCACGGACAGGACGCCCGCCTACGAGGAGTGGTACGACCGGACGCACCTGCCTGTGCGCGTCAGCATGCCCGGCTTCCTGGCTGCGCAACGCTACGAGACGCTCGTGGGCCGGCAGCGCTACTTCGTGGTCTACGAGCTGGCCGACGCCGCTGCCGTCGAGACCGACGAGTACCTGTCCCAACGGGTGTGGGAGTCCCAGCAGCCGGACGGAACGTTCGAGGCGCCGGGCACGAAGCGCCCCGGCTTCGAACGCGGTCTCTATGACCAGGAGTCGGGACCGGGATGGCCGGTCCCCGAGCTCCGTGCCCCGGTCCTGCACATCGTCGGTCACCTGTCGCAGGAGAGGATGACCGACTCGGCGGCGTTGGCGTGGCTGCGCACCGACCTCCGGCGTGCCGTCGCCGAGACACCGGGCGTCGTCGCCGTCCGACAGTTTCGCCTGACCGGTCACCACTTCGGGGGGGCAGCGTCGCAGACTCAGCTGCTCGGTTCGCGACCGGCCTTCCTCACGATGTCCTACGTCCGGGACTTCGGCGTCGTGGAGGACCTCGGGGTCGCCATCGGGGCAGCGACGGCCGAGGCACCCGAGGCAGTCGTGCGGGACGAGGGCTACCTCATGGTGGGGCGACTGGCCCACACGGTGTCGGGATCGGTCCCGCTGTCGTCGCATCACGCCCTCGGGCGCGCAGGGAAGGAACAAGAGGAATGACTATCCTGGTGACCGGTGTCGGATTCATCGGCGGATACGTCGTCCGGGACCTGTTGGCCGCCGGTGAGGACGTGGTCGTCCACGGCTATCTGGGCGGTAGCGGCGACCCGAACGGCGAGCTTCCCGAGGTCGACTACATCGACTACCTCTCCGGGGGAACGGCGCGCGAGAGGGTCACGGTGGAGGTGGGTGACGCCTCCGACCTCGACGCCATGCTCTCGGTCGCGGAGCGCCATTCGGTGCGGGCAATCGTCCACTGCGCCACCATGCTGGCCTCCAGCGCGCAGAGCGAGCCTTGGCTCGCCACACGTGTGAACGTGTTGGGGACGGCCAACGCCTTCGAAGTCGCAGCTCGCCTCGAGCTCGAGAAGGTCGTGTGGATGAGCAGCAACAGCGTGTTCGGGCCGCGGTCCGTGCCCCTCGAAGGGCCTGTCGATGACGACTGCGTGCCCGATCCCGAGTGGGCGTACGGCGCCTCGAAGCTCATGGGGGAGAAGCTGGCGGTTGCTTACGCGGATCGGTACGGCTTGAACATTACGGCGGTGCGTCCGACGCGGGTCTACGGATTCGGCGAGTACGTCAAGATGTCGCGTGGCGGAGCCAGCTCCTGGCTCAACAACCTCATCTACCTCCCCGCGGTCGGCGGCCCACCGGCCATCGTCCCCTTCGGGCGGCGATCGTTGAACTTCCTCTATGTAGAAGATGTCGCGGACGGCGTGGTGAAGGCCCTGAGCTATCGCGAACCGGACGGCGCCGGCTCCTACCTGGTGAGCGGCGATCACCGCCCGATCGCCGAGGCGTTCGAGTTTGTGAAGCGGATGTTTCCCGAGGCGCCCATCACCCTCAGTATGGAAGACCTGGCGCTTCCCAAGGGTGCGGGCATGGCTTTCTCCCTGGACTCCGACTCCGGCCGCGCCAGCGAGCGGTTCGGCTTCATGGCCCGGCACTCTATGGAAGCGGGCATCTACAAGACACTGAACGGGAACCGAGTCTTCGCGGGGTTCGATCCGATCCCCGAACCGCCGGAGGCTGTAGTCATGCTAGCGGGCTAGTGGCATCACGCTCACGGCGTCGTGGGCTCAGGCATGAGACGTTGACAGACGGCACACGAAGGGACATTCGATGGCAGGCGAGTACAGCGAGATGCGAGTTCGGCGGATCGTTACTGGCCTGGATGAAGCTGGCCGCTCGACAATCGTCAGCGATGGGGTCACCGAGACCAGGTTGATCACGGGTGCGTTCGCGCGCAATGATGTCTGGCAAGCCACGTCCGTGCCTGGCTCGGCTCTCGCCGAGAACACGCTCGGTGAGGTGGCCGTGATCCCCCCGCCGCCGTTCGGCTACACATACAACTTGACGGCTTTCCCGCCCGACAGCGACTGGGACTACGAGGCCGGCTATGCACAGGCCTTGGCTGATGCCGCAGCGGGGGATTCCACGAGTGCGGACGAGATCCCGGGTATGCACACGACGGAGACCGTCGACATCGTGACGATCCTGTCCGGCGAGCTCTGGGCGATCCTTGAGACAGGCGAGACGCTGCTCAAGGCAGGAGACACCATCGTTCAGCGGGGCACGAAACATGCGTGGCGGAACCGAGGTGATGTCCCGGGCGTCATGGTGGCGATTCAGATCTCCGCCACGCGTCCGTGAAGGGAGCGGTCTTCCTCGGCGACCGGAAGGTCGAGTTGCGCGACTTCCCCGATCCGCAGCCGGGCACAGGGGAGGTGGTCGTGGCGATC
>JBKKCW010000252.1:0-3695 GCA_046712485.1 Candidatus Limnocylindrales bacterium | reverse complement strand
CGACGAGCGTGACGCCATCGGTCATCCCCTCCGCGCGCAGGTTCTCGACCGCGGTTGGGGTCGGTGCGAAGAGCCACCTCGACAGGTGATCGGCCACGACCCTGTTGATCTCCTCGGGCATCCGGCGATCGAAGCTCCGAAGCCCTGCCTCGACATGTGCCACGGGGAGGTTCAGCTTGGCCGCGGAGAGCGTCCCGGCAAGCGTTGAGTTCGTGTCGCCGTACACGAGCACCGCGTCCGGTCGACGGTCTATCAGGATCGGCTCGAGCGCGGTCAGAATGGCCGCGGTCTGCTCAGCGTGCGATCCGCCGCCAACACCGAGGACGTGATCGGGCGCGGCGAGGTTCAGCTCCCGAAAGAACGCACCCGCGAGCGAATCGTCGTAGTGCTGTCCAGTGTCGACCAGGATCTCATCGTTGCGTGCCCGCAGTACCGGCGACAACGCGGCGGCCTTGATCAGTTGCGGCCGCGTCCCGACGACGCTGACGATGCGCACTGCCAAAGGGTAGCGGCCGGCGCGGTCGCGGGTTGCGGAACATCAGGCTGCGCCCGGTCGGACGACCTCGAAGCCCTCGCGGAGTGCAGCCTGGGCAAGCCGATCATCGAGGGTGACCAAAGGAAGCGTCGACGGACGTTCCTCGGCCGCCACGATTGCCGCGCCGAGCTGCAGCGCGTCAGCCGCTCGGAGTGGGTGGACGCGGAGCACCCGTCTGGCGACCTCTCGAACTCGCTCGGCGGGCTGGACTTCACGCCAGCCTTTCGACAACCCATCGAGCCGATGAAGCGACTCCACCATGATTCGACCGGCGTTTCCCGCTTCGCGCTCGCGCCTGGCGAGTGCCGAAATACACTCGACCGAGCTCGCCCACCAGACCACGATCAAGGGATCGCGCTCGAACTCCCGCTGGAGGTCGTCGCTGGAGGGTTCGGCTATCACCAGCGGCACCAGGGCGGAGCTGTCCCAGAACTTCATCGACCCTCGCGACGTTCTTCGAGAAGCGCCTCTAGGACGCTCATTCCCTCGGGCAGCTTTGGGGCTGGCTGACGCAGGAGCTCGAGGGGAGGGGGACCCGTTCCGACCTTGATGATCCCGGCGCGTTCCAGGCGAGCGATGCGCCCGGATGGATCGTCATACCCGCTGACCGGCTCGAGACGCGCCACGGGTTTCCCTCGCTCGAGGATGACGATGGTCTCGCCCGCCTGGACGCGGTCGATGAGGGCACTGAGCTTGTTCTTGGCTTCGGTGATCGTCGTCGTTCCCACATGGCGTATATAGCCAGATCAATCTAGCCTGTCAAGCCATTTGCTCGCGCCGAGCACCGAATCCATGGTAGGCCGCCCCACTTGGCAGCACCAGGCCTCGCAGTGAATTGCGGCCATCAAGGAAGGCCTTCAAGCCAGGGAACCATTCGGGGCTGAGCTGACTCCAGTACGGGTCGGCCGTCTGCGTGACGATCGCCCGAACGCCAGGCGCAGCCGTTCCCCAGGTCCACGGCACCGCCCCGACCTGCACTACCTCGCCGTCGTCGAGCAGCGGGTCGAACGCGAGGACGCGGGCGCCGCGGGCCCGGAGCCCCTCGACCAAGGGGATCGCCCGCGAGTAGGCGAGCTCTTTGACCCCGTGCCGGTAGGTCAGGCCCAGGACCAGGATCTCGGCCCCGTCGAGACCGCCGAGCGCGCCCTCCAGCACGTCAATCGCCCTGTCCACCTGGCCGTCGTTGGCCTTGCGCGACGCGGCGACGAGGGTCAGCTCGGGGGCGCGACTCAGCAGGAAGTGCGGGTAGACCGGGATGCAGTGGCCGCCGACACCGATCCCCGGCTGGTGAATGTGGCTGTAGGGCTGGCTGTTGGCGGCCTCGATCACTTCGAGGATGTCGACGCCGGCCCGTTCGGCGTAGTTGGCGAATTCGTTGGCCAGGGCGATGTTGACGTCCCGGTAGGTCGTGTCGGCGAGCTTGGCGAACTCGGCCGCCTCGGCGCTGCTCATGGCCACGACCTCGGCATCGAGCACGGATGCGTAGAACGCGGCGGCGCGCGCCGTGGACGCCGGCCCGATCCCGCCGACGAGCTTTGGATACGTGGCCAGGTTCTGGAAGACGTGGCCGGACAGCAACCGCTCCGGGGAGAAGCCCACGAACAGGTCGTCCTCGACCGTCAACCCGCTCGCTGCCTCGAGGATGGGCACATACCGTCCACGCGTGTCGCCTACGGGCAGCGTCGTCTCGAAGATGACGAGCGAGCCCGCATGGAGCCCGGGCGCGATCGCGGCGGCGGCCGCGTCCATGTACCGGTAATCCGGCTGCTGCCGATCGTCGAGCATGACCGGGACGATGATCACGACGACGTCGGTCGCTCGGGCGGCCTCGGTGCCGTCGATTGTCGCGCGTAGCCGCCCGGAAGCGTGTGCCTCGGCGACGGCCTCGACCAGACCGGGTTCCTCGCCCACGTGCGATCGACCCTCGTTGATCGCATCGACGACGGCCTGGTTCACATCCACGGCCGTCACCTGCCAGCCATGACCGGCGAACTGGGCGGCGAGCGGAAGGCCCATCTTGCCCGCGCCGACGAGCGCGACCGAGCCGACCGTCCCCGGTTCAGCGGTCCAGGGCGACACGGTCCGCGGCGCCTCGTGGAGGCACGGGCTCACCGGCGATTCGATCGAGCCACCGAGCAGGCTCGGACCGCCGCGCGACGGCCGTGTGGTGATCGTCATGACGCGGCCAGCCGCTCGGCAAGCCTCGTCAGGTCGACCGGCCGGCCGTCCCTGCCGGCCTCGAGCAACCCGCTGGCCATGGCCACAGCCCACAAGCCGTCCTCGGCCGTGATGATCGGCGGCGAACCGTCGCGGATCACCGTGATGAACGCGTCGAGCTCCGCCGCGAGGGGCTCGGCGTTCTGGACCGGCAGCTCGGCCACCTCGCCGGTGAACGTCGGCGCGTACCCGCCGATCATCTGGGGGTGCCCAACGTCTGAACGCGTGAAGGTCAGCCGCTGGGTCAGGTAGTCGAGTTCGAACATCCCCTCCTCCCCGACCACCACGAGCTGGCGGCGCTTGGCAGGCGTCAGCCAGTTGACGTCGAGCATGCCCGTCGCGCCCGACGGGAAATGGAGCAGGCCGAAGAGCAGATCCTCGTGATCGGCATGCTTGCGCTGCGCGAGCTCAGCGAAGACGCGCGTGGGCCGTTCCCCGGCGATCCACGACAGGATGTCGACGTCGTGCGTCGCGAGGTCGATGGTCACGCCCACGTCGCGGATCCTGGCTGGAAACGGACCGGCCCGGCGGCTGACGATCGCGTACACGGTGCTCAGCCAGCCCGCCCCCAGCAGGCGCCCGAGCTCGAGGACCGCGGGGTTGAAGCGTTCGACGTGGCCGACCTGGAGGGGCACCCCCCGGTCCGCGGCGGCATGGACGATCCGGAGGGAGTCCTCGACGGTTCCGGCGAGCGGCTTCTCCACGAGGACCGGCACGCCGCACTCGATCGCGGCCAAGGCCAGCGCCAGGTGCGCATTGGTCGGCGCGGCGATGACGACACCATCGAGACCGCCGTCGCGGATCATGGCAAGCGGGTCTGCATACCCCTTGGCGCCGGTGCCGGCAATGGCCGGCTCGAGCACGTCCGCGATTGGATCGGCGACCGCGGCAAGCCGGCTCCCGTCCAGCCCCGACAGGATCCGCAGGTGGTTCCGACCCATCG
>JBKKCW010000251.1:0-3388 GCA_046712485.1 Candidatus Limnocylindrales bacterium | reverse complement strand
CGACTGGACTGATAGGCAGTCGATCTGGTCGGCTTTGAAGAGCGCGTCGATCTGGGCAATCTGCTCGTTGATGTCCTGCACAGCCGACGCCGGCGCGATCGCCTGGCCGTTCATCGGCAGGATCGCCTGGGCCTCGGGCAGGGTCCGCTCGTAGCCCGCCTTGTACTGCGGCGAGAAGAGCGGGATCGCTGTCGATCCATACGAGAAGACGTAGTTGATGGGCTCCCCCTTCGCGAGCTTGTCCGCCACCCGCGTATGGAGGGTGAACGTGGACCCGTCCTTGAGGGTGGCCGTGTACGGCAGGCCGCTCGGGGACGCCGACTGGGCAGCAGATGCCTCGGCACTCGCCGGAGGACTGCTGCCCTGCTCAGCCGTGGCGCCGGGGGTGGAACTACAGGCTGCCACCAGCATCAACGTCGCTGTCAGGACGGCGAGCGTCGCGCGTGATCCGATCCGCATGGGGTGCTCCTCCATTCGATTTGGTCGCATGGGCGACGCCCCGAACCCCTCCCGGGCGCGGTCAGTATCGATTCCAGCCGGTAGCCATGTCAAACGTTACTGGAAAGGATTGTCGCCCACTTCGGGAGCCTTACCACATCACCAGGCCGCCGGTGTAGTTGATTGCCTGCCCGGTCATGTAACCCGCCGCATCGCTCAATAGGAACCAGATCGCGCCGGCGCATTCGTCTGCCGACGCCGAGCGACCAAGCGGCACCGTCTTGTTGCGGGCGGACGAGAGCTCCGCGGGGGTAATCCCTCGTTTGGCCGCGACCTCCGCGAGGACCTTCTCCTGCATCGGTGTGTCGACGATCCCTGGGCAGATCGCGTTGACACGGACCCCGTTCGGCGCGAACGCATACGCGAATGAGCGCGTGATCGAAAGCACGGCCGCTTTCGATGAGGCGTATACGGCGGCCTCGGTCGTCGTCGAGAGCTTCGCAGACGACGATGACAGGTTCACGATCGACCCGCCAGGAGGCATGGTTCGGCCGATCCGCGAGACCAGATCCCAGGTCGCCTCGACGTTGATCGCGTAGATGTCGCGGATGTCGGCGAGCGTGAATTCGAGGATGGGCTTGAGCCGGATGATCCCGGCCGCATTCACCAGGTAGTGCGCCCCTGCCCCCAATTCGACGAGGCGATCGCGTTCCCGCTCGACCGTGAGGTCGCCGACGAACGGGGTCGCGCCGGCGGAGACGACCGCTTCTAGGCCCGCCGCATGCATGTCCACGGCGACGACAGCCGCGCCCTCCCGCAGGAGGCGATGAGCCACGGCCTGCCCGATCCCGCTCGCTGCACCGGTCACGACCGCCCGCGCACGGGGATCGCTCACCTCGATCTCCTGTCGGTTCATCCGATCGCGCCGCGGAACAGGGGCATACCTTCGACGCCAACATCGACCCGCCAGAGACGCCCATCCATGGGTGCCTCGTCCGTCACCGCGGTGATGTCGCCGAAATCAGTGATGAACAGCGACCCCTCGTGGAAGACGCAATTGAGTGGCACTCCGCCCGTCTCGAGAAAATCCCTGGGTGCCCCATCCGGTGCCAGGATGTCGATCCCGCCGGCCATGAATGCGGTGATCCACAGGTCTCCGTTGGCGGCAATCTTCAGACCATCGGGGATGTGCCCGGTCGGGAGCTGCGCGATCTGCTCGGATGGACGACCGGGGCGCTTTCGGAAGACACCGCGCTCGTACGATTCGACCCAGACCAGGGCTCCGTCCTTCTCGGCGACGATCCCGTTCGCGTACGCGTCGGCGACCTCTTCGAGCAGTTCGCCTCGGCCGTCATTGCCGAGGGCGAAGATCCGGGCAGGCTTCCGGTCGTTTGGCAGGTAGTCGGCGGGATCGGTGAAGTAGAGCCGGCCGTCAGGACCGAACGTCAGGTCGTTTGGGGCCTGCAGCGCGATGCCGTCAATCTCGGCCACGACTTCTTCCACGCGGCCATCCGGCCATGCTCTCTGGATCGACGGCCGCCCCGTCACCTCGGCTCGCCATGCCCCAACCGTGCCGCCATTCTGCGTGATGTAGAGCGCGCCGTCGCTCCCGAGCATGCAAGCGTTGGGACCGCCGCCGCACAGGGCGTAGTCGTGGAGGCCGCGGTCTTCGGACCAGGCGACGATCTTGCTTGTGTAGGTCTCGACGAAGGCGATCCGGCCATCCGGGAGGACATCCGGCCCTTCCGGATGTCCGAGGCCGGAGGCCAGCGTCAAGAGCGATGCGCGCATTGTCTCCCTCCTGTGGACCCGGCTGGTCAGCCGTCCGGACGCTTCTGCAGCAGCTCCACGGCGTAACCGTCGGGATCTGACATGTAGACGCTCCGGGCACCGGCGTTCGGCCCGGCGGTGATGTCCACGACCTCCGCAGATCTCGCACGAAAGCCAAGCCCCAGCAGGCGCTCGTGGATCGCAGCCACGTCGTCGACATACAGGCACAGGTGCCCGGCCCCGAAGTCACACGGTCGCGACGCAGCCGGGAAGCGCTCTACACCGACGTACTCGAGCAGCTCCACGAACCCGCCACCCGGGATCCGCAGGTAGACGGCCCGGATGCGGTCGAAGTCGAGGCCCAGGACAGCCTTCAGGTATGGCGCATCGAGGATCCGATCGAACTCCTGCTCCAGGCCAAGTCCCTCACGATAGAAGACGAGCGAGCGGTCCATGTCGTTGACCGTGATCCCGCCATGGAAGAAGCCTGTGACCGTGGCCATGAGCGTTCCTCAGCCGAGTGTCGAGCGATCGGTTACCCGCGTCGCGACGGTGTGCGAGCGCACGTAGTCCCAGTCGAGCTCGATGCCAAAGCCGGGTCGCTCCGTCATCGTGTAGCGGCCTCCCGACACGCGTGTCGACATATCTGACAGGCGCCAGAAGAACGGGTCGCGCTCCTCGTCGAAGCATTCGACGAACGTGTGATCCGGAACGCTGGCCAGGAGATGCGCGGCGATCTGCGGTTCCTCGTGATGGCCGAGCTCGACGCCGAAGGCCGCCGCCAGACCGGCCGCCTTCCGCCAGATGGTCGGGCCGCCCGCCCATGACGCGTCAAAGTTCGAGATGTCGATGGCGCCGCCAACCATCAGGTCGCGGATGCCGGCGAGCGTCGTCTCGCTCTGCCCCGCACAGACCGGGATGCCGGTCTGATACCGGACGTCGCGCATCCATCGCGCGTCGTTGGTCCAGCGGCACGGTTCCTCGAACCAGCGGATGTCCAGGTCCCACACGTACCGGGCGAACTCGACCGCCTGTGCCCGGTCGTAGCCCTGGTTGGCATCGACCATGAGCGCGAAGTCCGGCCCAGCGGCGTCGCGCGCCACGCGCACACGCTCGGCGTCCTGGGCCGGGGTCTTGCCACCGACCTTGAACTTCATCCCGGCAAAGCCCGCCTCGACGT
>JBKKCW010000250.1:0-3308 GCA_046712485.1 Candidatus Limnocylindrales bacterium | reverse complement strand
TCGTTTAGCCGCCCCCTGACTGGCCGTGAACCGGAACGGCCGATTCAGGCGGAATCGGGGCCGCTCGGGACGCGTCCCGAGCGTGGGTCACGCTCGGCCGGCGCCCCCGGCCCCTGGACGTGGGCTTCTGCGCTTCACGCGTAGTCACCCGGGTGGTATCCGATAGGAACCACAGGCCGGCCATCGTCCCGACCGGTCGGCGAAGCCACCGTCGGACGGCGACAGCGTCAACCGGGAACATCCGGCCGATGACGGGGTGGCGCTCGACGATCCGCCGCAGTCGCATGGATTCCGGCATGACGAGCAACCGCCCCACCGTCGTCGGCGGCCAACCCAGCCGTTCCCGAACGATCCCCGGTGCCAGGCGCGCCTTCTCATCGATCTTGCGGCCGACGGCCTCAGTTGACGCGATGTCCGTCTTCACCTCGACGACCACGACAGCCCGCTCGGCCGCCCGCGTGCCGAGCACATCGATCGAGCCTCGTTCGCCGTACTCGGAATAGGTGACCTCGATCTCAGCCAGCCAGCCGAGCCGGTCGAGTCGGCGCGCCACTTCCGCGACAATGGCCGCATGACCCTCGTCGAGGAGTCGTTCGAGCTCAGCCCCCTTCCAGCGCGGCGCGAGCTGGACTCGAGCCTCCAACGCCTCGAAGATTGCCCGAATGACGCGTAGCGTCAGGTCCTCCAGCCAACCTCGCTCGGCTCGTGAAATTGACGATTGCGAGACTCCGGAGCGCGCCGCCAGGTCGGCCTGGGTCCAGCCTCGCCGACGCCGCAGGGCCCGGATGACGAGGCCGCTCGTTCGATCGTCCATCCGGACGAGCCTGAGGGATGTTGCTCACCGTGCACTTATCGGCCGGAATCCCAGGGCTCGCTGATCGACAGGATGTTGCCCTCGCTGTCGTGGAACCAGGCCGCGCGCTCGGGACCGATCCACGCAATGTGATCGACGGTCTTGAGGGTCGGGAAGTCGTAGTCGGCGAAGAGGACGCCACGAGTCGACAGGGTCTCGATGACTGGCTCGAGACGGTCAACCTCGAAGCCTGCCAAGGTGTGCGACGGAGCGGGCCCCGTGCTGTGGTACAGCAGCAGACGACCATCAGCGGCCCGCAAGAGCGCGCCGGCCTCCGATGTCTGCAGGTGCCCGAAGCCGAGGACCGCCGTGTAGAACTCGAGGGCCCGGTCGAGATCGGCGACGGGGATCGTGACGATCAAGCCAGCCGTTCGAAGCGCGGTCATCGCGACAGGGTAACGCCGACGCCGGTCAACTGACCGCGACCTCCGCCCGGCGATCGTCAGGCTGGGTCTGTCGCCCGCCGTCGAGGCCCCGCGATCGCCGGCTGTCGGGGCCCCGCGATCGCCCGCCGCCCGGGCCAATCTCGCCCGCCGCCCGGGCCGAAGTCGCGGGCTGGGTGACCGCAACAGCGTGCTACACTCCCGCCCTCACGGCGATGACCGAGAGGAGTAGCGACGGGACGGCCCCGGAGCGAGCGCGGGACGGTGCGAGCCGCGTGGGTCCGCCGATCGTGAAGGTCGCTCGCAGCCGTGCGGATGACGCCCGATATCGCGTCGAGAGGACGCCGGAGCACGCGAGTCGCGATGAACGACTCCGCACCGTCGTCGAACCAGCAGGTGGTACCACGACCCGTTCGTCCGCTGGACGAGCGGGTGTTGTTGTTTCGAGGAGGCGATGGCGGAGCTGGCAAGGGCATACACGCCAAGCGAGGTCGAGGGCGCGATCTACGATCGCTGGCTCGCGGCCGACGTCTTCGCGCCCGACGGCGCCGGCTCGACTGCGGACCCGGCGCTGCCGCCCTTCACGATCATCCAGCCGCCGCCGAATGTGACGGGCTCGCTCCACCTGGGTCATGCGCAACGGACCGCGGTGGAAGACCTGATGACCCGCCATGCCCGGATGCGCGGACATCGGGCGCTCTTCCTGCCTGGTCTCGATCATGCGTCGATTGCGGCGCAGTTCGTGCTCGATCGGATCCTGGCCGAGGAAGGTGAGACCCGTCAGAGTCTCGGCCGCGAGCGCTATCTCGAGCGGATGCACGAGTTCGTCGAGACGACGCGTGGCGTGATGCTCGCCCAGCAACGTCGAGTCGGCGCGTCCGCCGACTGGGGCCGCCTCCGGTTCACGATGGATGACGGCTCGGCGAATGCCGTGCGAGTCGCCTTCGAGCGTCTCTTCAAGGCGGACCTCGCCTACCGCACCGAGGCGCTCATCAACTGGTGCCCGGGCTGCCGAACATCGGTGAGCGATCTCGAGGTCGTGCCGACCCCCGAGACGGGCACGCTCTGGAGTGTCCGCTACCACCTGATCGATTCCGCCACCGGCCAGCCGGACGCCAAAACCACGGTCACGGTCGCAACGACACGGCCGGAGACGATCCTGGGTGACACCGCGGTGGCGGTTCACCCCGATGACGAGCGCTACGCGGAGCTCATCGGCCGTCTCGCGCGGATTCCGTTCGTCGAGCGCGATGTGCCCGTGATCGCCGAAGAACGGGTGGACCGCGCATTCGGGACCGGCGCGGTCAAGATCACCCCCGCGCATGATCGCGAGGACCACGAGACGGGGTTGCGCCACGGGTTGCCAGCCCCGACCGTGCTCGCCGACGATGCGACCGTCGCGAACACCGGGACGACATACGACGGTCTCGACCGCTACGAGGCTCGCCGGCTGATCGTTGCCGATCTCGACGCCCGCGGCGACTTTGCCGGATCGACGGACCACGAAATGGTCATCGGGCGGTGCCAGCGCAGCCACGACGTGATCGAGCCAAGGCTCAAGACGCAGTGGTTCATCAGGACGACGCCGCTGGCCGAGCGTGCGCTCGCGTCCACCCGGTCGGGCCGGACGCAGATCCTCCCTGACCGGTTCGAAAAGACCTGGGAGCACTGGCTGACCAGCATCCGCGACTGGAACGTGTCGCGCCAGCTCTGGTGGGGTCACCGGATCCCGGCCTGGTATTGCCCGGACGACCACGTCACGGTCTCCTCGGCCAAGGACGGCCCGGACGCATGCTCGGTGTGCGCACGCCCCGCGGCGGAGCTGCAGCAGGACCCCGACATCTTCGATACGTGGTTCAGCTCGGGGCTGTGGCCGTTCTCCACACTCGGCTGGCCGGACGAGACGCCCGACCTCGCCACGTACTACCCGACCTCGGTCATGGAGACGGGCTACGACATCATCTTCTTCTGGGTCGCCCGGATGATGATGCTCGGGCTACATCTGACTGACCGCGAGCCCTTCCATACCGTCTACCTGTCGGGTCTGATCCGGGACCCGCAAGGCCAGAAGA
>JBKKCW010000249.1:0-3519 GCA_046712485.1 Candidatus Limnocylindrales bacterium | reverse complement strand
GACTGCGACGGCAACTGCGGAGTCTGCCCCCACAACAGCTACTGTCCCTGCGTGAACCCCGTCGTCGCCCGGAGCAAGTCGGCCCTGCGCCTGATCGAGCTCCGTCCGATCCTGCTCCAGGACCTCCAGGCTCGCAACTGAGTGGACGCCTCCACGGTTCGCGACCTGGCCGAGCGGATCCGGTCGACCTCGGGGCATCTTTGACCTCGCGACCAAGGAACGCCGCGTCTCCGACCTGGAGGCGCTGACCAGCGAGCCCGGCTTCTGGGATGACCAGCGCGCCGCCCAGAAGGTCCTCCGCGAGGCGAACAACCTGCGCTCCGAGGCCGAGCTCTGGCGCGGCTTCGAGACCCGCGTCGACGACCTCCTCGCGACCCTCGAGCTGGTCGACGAATCGGGCGACGCCGAGCTGATCGCGGAGCTCGACCGCGAGGTCGCCGCGGAGCCCATCTGCCTCGCGCATGACCTTCTGGGCGGCGCGGCTGTCCTCCCAGAACCCGGGTTCCTGGGTCAGCGCCTCCAGCTCGGCGATGCGAGCGGCCTTGGTCTCGAGGTCAAAGATGCCCCGAGGTCGACCGGATCCGTTCAGCCAGATCGCGGATGGCGGACGCGTCCACCTAGTTCCGGACCCGCAGATCCTGGAGCAGGATTGGCCGCAGCTCGATGAGTCGCAGGGCCGTCTTGCTTCGGGCGACGACGGGGTTCACGCAGGGACAGTAGCCGTTGTGGGGGCAGACACCGCAGTTGCCGTCACAATCGAGCGCCGCGGCATAGCTGCAGGTCCGGCAGTCGCGCTCGCAGGCGATGAGATCGACGAACGATGCTTCCTCGGCCTGCTTCACGGACTCCCTCTCTCTGTGCGGGCAGGGTGAACGGGGCTTGGGCGCTCTGACGATGCCGGGGGCTCGGGCGGCCCAGAACGGCGGGTTTTGGCACAGTATACGGGGCCCATCCCCTATCGCCAAGAGGGAAATAGACCGGTCGATTGGCGCATGCGTGGGCCGGCTCCAGCCGAGGGGGCCGCCCTGCGCGCTCAGGTCGAGCCGCCGGTGAGGAAGTAGTAGGCGAGAGCCCCGAGTTCGTGCACCGTGGCGCCGATCTGGCCCGCCAGGTCCCGCTCGATCGGGCTCGTGCGAGTCGGCGAACCCCATGCCGTGATGCCTTCGTCCGCGGCCATCCGCAGTACCCGCAGCATGTGCGGGCGATCTGACACGAAGAGCGCATCCCGGGCGCCGTTGGCCTCGAGCAGGTCGGCCACGGCGCGGATCGATTCGAGCGTCGTCCGGCTGCGGTCCTCGATCAGGATGTCCTCCTCACGGACGCCATGCTCAATGGCGAACGCCCGGCCGGCGGCCGCCTCTGTGGTGCGGTCGCCTTCGGCCTTGCCCCCGGTAACGACAAGGCGCGGCGCGACACCCGCGAGATAGAGCGACACGGCATGATCCAGTCGCGCCGCGAAGACCCGCGACGGGACCCCGTTGTACTGCGCCGCGCCCATGACGACGATCGCGTCGGCGGGCCGCTCCTCGTCGTTCTGACCCTGGGCCCAGATGCGGTACGTCGCATACCCCCCGGTGAGGATGAGCCCCAGGCAGGCAGCACCAGCCAGCCGGATCAAGTCGTGACGCATCGTGCGGTGTTTACTCGTTCGCGCGGGGCCGTTGAGGCGATCCTGGCGGATCAGCGACCGTGACACTTCTTGTACTTGACGCCGGATCCGCACCAGCACGGGTCGTTGCGACCGATGCGCTCGCCGCTCGGCGTGTAGCCGGGTCGCGGACCACCCGCGGCGCCTCCCGCCCCTGGGCCCGAGACCACCTGGTCGCCAAGGGATTCGCGGATCGGCCGCGCGGCTGTGTTGGCGGCGGCTCCGCCGAGCACGGTCGTGCCGCCACCGCCGACGGCTGCACCCACGGCGACCGGTTGACCACCGCTCGTCGCGCTGGCTCCGACGCCGGCCATGGCTCCGCCACGGATGGCGGCTGCGCCGCGCGCCAGCGACGAGCCGACTGCCGGGTCGGACCCATTCCCCGATGTTCCTGGCCCACGGGTGACGGTCACGCGGAAAATCGTCGACGCAACGCCATGGCTGATCAGGCCGCGCAACTCCTCGTAGAGCCGGAACGCCTCTCGGCGGAACTCGTTGAGCGGGTCCTGCTGGGCATACCCGCGCAGGCCGATGCCCCGCCGCATGTCGTCGAGCTCGGTGAGGTGCTCGACCCAGAGCGAATCGATCGTCCGGATCAACACCAGACGCTCGACCATGGACCAGTCCGCCTCGCCGACCTCGGCGATCCGTGCTTCGAGCCGCTCATCGGTGAGCTTGCGGACGTGCTCGGCGATCGCCTCGCGGCTGCCGACGTCCCACAGCTCATCCGCAGACGTGCCCGGACCCGTGATGCCCATCGCCACGAGCGCATGCGACAGCGCTTCGACATTCCACTCGTTGGGGTCCTCGCCGACGAGGTGGCTGCCGATCAGCGAGTCGACCTCGTCGTCGAGGAATGCCTGAACGGTCTCGGTCAGGTCTTCGTTGTGGAGGACCTTGTCGCGCTCCGCGTAGATCGTCTCGCGCTGCTTGTTGATCACGTCGTCGAACTCGACGACGCGCTTGCGGATGTCGAAGTTGAACCCCTCGACCCGGCTCTGGGCCGACTCGATTGTCTTGGAGACGAGCCGCGATTCGATCGCCACGTCGTCCTCGAGCCCGAGCCGCTCCATGAGGCCCGTGACGCGCTCGGTGGCGAACCGCTTCATGAGGTCGTCCTCGAGGGACAGGTAGAAGCGCGACGAGCCGGGATCCCCCTGCCGGCCGGCGCGGCCCCGAAGCTGATTGTCGATGCGTCGCGAGTCGTGCCGTTCCGTGCCGATGATGTGGAGCCCCCCGACGCCGACCACACGCTCGTGATCCTCTTCGGTCACCGTCCGGGCCTCGGCGAGCGCCGCCTCGTAGGTGTCCTTGTCCACCTCGGCCGGGTTGAGACCGCGCTTGTGGAGGATCTCCGACGCGAGACCAGCCGGGTTGCCGCCGAGGAGGATGTCCGTGCCGCGGCCGGCCATGTTCGTGGCGATCGTCACGGCGCCGGTGCGACCGGCCTGGGCGACGATCCCGGACTCCTTCTCGTGAAACTTCGCGTTCAGCACCTCGTGGCGGATGCCCCGCCGCTTGAGCATGGTGGCGAGCATCTCGGACTTCTCGACGGTGATCGTGCCGACGAGGACCGGCCGCCCGACCTCCTGCATCTCGACGATTTCGTCGATCAGCGCATTGAACTTGGCCTTCTCATCGCGGAAGACGAGGTCCGCGAAGTCCTCGCGGATCATCTCCCGGTGGGTCGGAATGGCGACCACCTCGAGCTGGTAGATCTTGTGGAACTCTTCGGCTTCGGTCATGGCCGTGCCGGTCATGCCCGCGAGCTTGTCGTAGATCCTGAAGTAGTTCTGGAAGGTGATCGTGGCAAGCGTCACGCTCTCGCGCTGGACGCGCAGGCCTTCCTTCGCCTCGATCGCCTGATGGAG
>JBKKCW010000248.1:0-11239 GCA_046712485.1 Candidatus Limnocylindrales bacterium | reverse complement strand
CTGGCTTAGCGTCAGCGGCACTCCTCCCGCACCCGCAGCTCTAACGCCGGGCGGCCGGCCGCCCGCAGGCGGCCCGTTTCCTCCAGCGCCCCAACTCGAGCGATGTTGGTCGCGCTCCAGTTGCTGCCCTTCCGTCGCGGCGTGATGCGGTTCATGTAGCTCTCGTCGTCGATGCGACGCCGGATCCCGTCGATCCAGCCGAAGCACAAGGCCTCGTCGACGACGTCCGGCCACCTGACGCTGGGCCGACCAGAGCCGATCTTGTAGAGCCCGACCCAGAGTTCGTCGGCCGTCTCGTGGTGCGCCTCGAGCCACCCGCGGAGGTCAGCGGCTGTGGCGAAGAACCGGACCTCTGGTGACGGTTCGCCGTCGTCTGCCGCCCGGGTCATCCCTCGCGGGCGATGGGTTCGAGATCGATGGTGCGAACGGTCCGCGTGTTGCCGGCTTCGGTTCGGACGAGCGCCGCCGGGATGACCCCCGAGGCCATCTTCTCGATCACCGCGGTTTCCCCGGCATACAGGCCGCCTCCGGCGATCCTGACCCGATCCCCCACCGCCAGCCCCGCTCTGCCGCTTCCGGCGCTCAGGTCGATCGTGGCGACTGTGGGCCGAACGTATGGTTCGGGGCCCGCTCCGGGCCGTTGGGTTGGCTTGGTGTCTGTTCGGGCGGGGGGATAGACGGTCTTGCGCTTGCGTCCTGCCACAGTGGCTGAGGTCCTCCAGGTGCCGCGGCAGTGGTTGCGCGGCTGCCCGCGATCCTACATCGGGGGGTCAATCCGGGTCGGCGAGGGTGATCTGGCCAGAGCCCGTATCGTGGTGGCGATGGATGACGTTCCACCTCCCGAAGCGTTCGAGCCAGCCCACGCCGAAGCACCCACCGAGGGACGGTGGCGGCGACGGCTGCAGATGGCCGTGATCCTGTTACTCGTTGCGTCCCTCGTGATCCTCGCGGCGGTCCAGGGGGGCGGGTTCATCATCCAGGGTGACGACACTGACCCTCCGGCTGTCCGCGAAGCCGTCTTCCCGCGGCTCGCCGTGGTCGGGCCAGACGGCGCGCTCAGCACGATCGACGACCAGGGTGGCTCCGCGCTGGCGCAGGACGTGCCCGGGGTGGTGTTCCAGTTCCCGGCGTGGTCGCCCGACGGGCTTCGGTTGGCGGCAATCGGGCAAGGACCGGGCGGAACCGGCGTCTACGTCTTCGACGCGGGTCCGGACGACTTGTCGCCTACCGAACCGCGCGTGATCTACGAGAGCGCCGAGCATCCGCCGGTCTACCTCTTCTGGAGTCCCGACAGCACGCAGCTGTCGTTCCTGACGACCGAGGCCGCCGGCCTCGCCCTCCGGATGGCCCCGGCAGACGGGAGCGGCTCGGCCTACGTCGTCCGCTCAGGGTCTCCGATGTACTGGGACTTCATCGACGCCGGCCGACTCCTGGTCCACAGCGGCCCGGTCGGGGCCGAGGGGTTCTTCGGCGAGGTCGGCGCCGACGGCGGGCCCTTCCAGGGAACCGATCGAGCCGCGGGGGTCTTCCGGGCGCCATCGGTGTCGACGACGGGTCGGTACCGCGCGTACCTGGCCGCCGACGACGACTCGGTCGGTGAGGTCGTGCGGGAGTCGCGCGACGGATCCGATGCAACGCGGATCCGGGTGTTCGGGACGGCCGCGATGTCGTTCAGCCCGGTCGACGACGAGCTTGCGTTCATCGCGCTCGACCGGCCGACCGACAGCACGCTGCCACTGCCGGTCGGGCCTCTCCGGATCCTCCGACCTGGCGCCTCGGACGCTCGTTCCGTCTATCCCGGGAGCGTCGTCGCATTCTTCTGGTCCCCGACGGGCGAGCAGATCGCCGTGCTCGAACTCCAGAACAACGACGACAACGTGACCGAGGCAAATGTCGGTCGAGCCATTCTCGCCTCGACGACGCAGGAGGCGGCCGCGGGCCTGGTCCTGGGACTGGCGTTCGTGGATGTCGCGAGCGGCGCTGTCCGATCGGAGCGCTCCGTCCGACTGTCGAGCCTGTTCATCAACCAGGTGCTGCCGTTCTTCGATCAGTACGCGCTGAGCCACCGGTTCTGGTCGCCCGACGGGACCGCGATCGCCTTGCCCCTCGTCGGTCCCGGCGACGTGACGCAGGTGACCGTGATCCCCGCCGACGGCTCGGAGCCCCGGGTCGTCGCGACGGCCGAAATGGGGTTCTGGAACCGCTAGTCAGGGCGCCACAGGGCCACCTGGCTCCAGGTCGAGGCGTTCGACGATCCTGAACCGCTCGAGCACGACGAGCGTGTCGTCGTCGAGAGCGAAACCGGGATCGCCCAGCGCGGCACGCAGGTCGTCGATGTAGCCGTTCCAGAAGCGCTCGTGAGCGACGCGGAACTCGGCCGCGTTGGCATACCCCTCGCCCTCGTCGATGGCGTGCTGATCGTCGACGTCGGCGAGCCGTGCGACCCGGGATGAGAGGGTCTCGAGGACGGCCACCGGAAGATCATTTGAGTCGACCAGAACCTCCCGGGTGCCGGGCTGCGGGACGGCTGCCCCTTCGATCTCGAATTCGACCAGCAACCCTGCCGTGGTCGTCTTCGTGCCGGCCAGGGCCAGGGCGGTCAATTCGTCGCGAAGTGGCCCCGGGAAGGCAAGACCCCAGGTCGTGAGCGCGGCAAGATCCGGGCGGAGCGGCACGGCCTGATCGTACTCGCGGGCTGGCGGTCTGCCCGGTCCGATACTTTGACACGATGACCGCCCTCGACGCCCGGTCCGCCCGCCGTCGCTACCTGGTCCTGATCGGCCTGCGGAGGTGTCAGACTCTCAGGCGTGCCTGGCACTACCGACCTGCGTGTCGAGCGTTTCGCGACCCCGCCGGCCTTCCTCGACGTCGCAGGCGCCTTCCTGGCGGAGCGTGAGGCCGAGCACAACCTGATCTTCGGGATCTGCGCCAACCTGACGCTCGATCCGGGGTTCCCGAGCGCCCCGCCATACCTGGCGACGGTATCGCGCGACGATCGTGTCGTGCTTGCCGGGGTGATGACGCCGCCCTGGAACCTCGTACTGTCGTGGACCGACGAGCCGGCAGCCCTCGCGACGATGGCGGCAGACCTCGATGCATCGGGGGTAGATCCTCCGGGCGCCACAGGCCCGGTCGACACGGCCCGTGCCTTCGCCGCGCTCTGGTGCCAACCCCGCGGTCTGGTGAGCCAGCTCGCGGTCGCGGAGCGGATCTATCGGCTCGAGCGCGTCATCCCACCGGTCGGCGTCCCGGGTCAGATCCGCGCGGCGACCGAGGCCGACCGCGATCTCCTCAGCTCCTGGGTGGACGCCTTCCTGACCGAGGCGCATGCGCAGAGCAACCGTGACGAGGCGACCGTGCTGGTCGACCGTTCGTTCCGGAGCGGGACGCGGACCTGGTATCTGTGGGAAGACGGCGGTCCGGTGTCGTTGGCGGCCTCGTCCGGCAAGACGCCGAACGGGATCAGGATCGGGCCGGTCTACACACCACCCGAGCATCGCCGTCGCGGCTACGCGAGCGCGGTTACAGCGACGACGAGCCAGATCGAGCTCGACAAGGGGCGCCGCTACGTCTTCCTGTTCACGGACCTTGCGAACCCCACTTCGAACAAGATCTACAAGCAGATCGGCTACGAGCCGGTGATCGACGTCGACCAGCTCCGGTTCGTGCCGCCGGACGCAGGAGGCCGGTGACTGGCTGACATATGACTGCCACGCCTCGCGGTGGCACCCGAAAGCCCAGTGCGAGCATCGAGGATCGACGATGACGGCGTCGTAGCCGGGGCTCGGATTATCCGGCTCGGCCCAAATTGAAAGGATTGATGCCATGCTCTGGACGCTGCTTCTGATCGTGCTCGTGTTATGGGCGCTTGGTGCCGTGGCGAGCGTCGGCGGTGGCCTCATCCACCTGCTGTTGATCGTGGCGGGCATCATCTTCGTCGCCCAGCTGCTGACGGGCCGGAGAACCGTTTAGCGCAAGTGCCGGCACCGCCGGCGCTCACAAACGGCTTTCACACAGAGGCGGTCCCTGGGGGGTCCGCCTCTTTCCTTCGCCTGCGCTCGGGCGGCCGTCTCCGGAATCACCTTGTCGCAGCCTCGGGCGAGGCGCTACCATCGTGCATTCGCCGGGGTTGCACCGATCGCAGGCCGGGCACCCGCGCGCACACATGAGGCAGAATCATGGCGGATCTGGCGTCCGAGCCAACCGAAATCGCCGACGAGTCGCAGGACACGAGCGCCGACGCAGAGCTTGCCCCGCCAACCGCAGGCACTCCGGCCAACGACAACCTGCTCGGCGAGCTTGCCCGAGCGATGCATGTCGCGGCGACGGCCCAGTACGAGCGCATGAACGCGGACCTGGAGCGCCGGCGTACCGAACAGGTCGCCTCGATCGCCGCACGCGCGAGCTCGGAAGCGGAGAACCTCAAGGCAAGCTCGGAACAGGACATCGCGGCGATCGACGCCTGGGCGAAGGCCGAGACCGAGAAGATCAAGCATGAGCGGTTGCGTCGGATCGATGCACGCCGGGAGCAGCTGGCGGCCCAACTCGAGCGAGAGGAGACGGTTCGCCAGCGCGAGATCTTCGCGATCGAGGTCGCCATCGACGCGCACCGCGGCGAGATCGATCAGTTCTTCGGTCGCATGGAGCGCGAGACGGACCCGGCGGCAATCGCGCGGGTGGCCTCGTCGCTCCCGCCGTTCCCGTCGCTTGCCGACATCGCGGACGAAGCCCGGCGTGGAGCCGTCGCCGAGTTTGCCAGTCTCGACGCTGAGGTCGGCACGAACCTCGCCGCATCCGAACCGCAGCCTGCCGCCACCTGGGAATCGCCAGCCGGACCCGACGAACCCCAGCCCGAGGGGACGGTCAGTGAAAGCCGGCTCAAAGCTGTCATGGACCCCGACGCCGCGCAGGATGGCGAACACGAACGCTCCCAGCCGTGGGAGGCCGCGCATGCCGTCAGTGTCGCGGCCAGTTCCGGCGGGCCTGAGACGGCGACTGAACCCGAACCGCACGGACGTATGGGCGCGACGCTGCTTCGAACCGTTCGCGCGATCCGACCGATGGCCGGCTCCGACCAGGACGACACGCCACACTGACGATGGCGTCCGAACGGACCCTTCTGGGTAGATGCTAGCTCGAATGCATCAAGGTGTTACGGCACGGCGCGAGAACGCACGGGCCGGCGGGCCAATTCGTCGAGGAACATGCCGATCACGCCGGCCACGACAGTGGCCCCCAGCCAGAGATGCGGGGACCAGCCAAGACCGTCCGTGAGCGCGATCGCCGCGAAATAGCACGCGAAGAACGTCGCGGGCGTCAGGGAGGCTGCCAGCGCGTCCGCGACCCGGTTGCGACCTGGCGGCCAGAGCTGTGCGGCGACCTCGGCGAGGATACCCGCGACGACGGCAGCCGGAATGAACCGGTACTCGTCGCTGAGCACGGTCGCCATGCTCGCCGGGACGGCAACGAGGACCAGAAACGACCCAATGGGCAGTGGCCCGCGGCGTCGGGCGAACACGATGACACCGGCGATGAGCGCGGCGAAGACCAGGATGCCCGCGGCACCAAACCCCTGCCGCACGAATGGATCTCGATCGGCCGACAGGGCTGCTTGCGACGGGTACAGAATCTGTGCGCCAGACGGCGTCCAGTCGATGGAGTCCCAGCCATCGTCCGCGCCGGGGTTCTGGCTGACGTTCTGCGCTTCGCCGCCCTCCCAGGGAACAACGAACACTTCGAAGTCGCCGGTCCGATTGGACGTGAACGCCAACATCGATCCGGTTGGCGACCACGCGGGCATGTAGTTGTCGCCCGGGCCAACGTCGCGCGGACCGGCAACCAAACCGTCTGGACCCGTGACCCAGATGCCGTACCGGTCCTCGCGATCGGAGGTGAACGCGATGAGGCTTCCGAACGGATCCCAGGCAGGATCGAACTCGTTGCCCGGATCGTCCGTCAACCGAACCAGGTTCGAACCGTCGGCGTCGGTCCGGTAGAGATCGTAACTGCCGCTTCGGTTTGAGGTGAACGCGATGAACTGGCCGTCGGGCGACCATGCGGGTGCCCAGTCAAGTGCCGGATCGTCGGTCAAGCGCACGACGTTCGAGCCATCGGCGTCCATCGCGTATAGATCGATCCCGTCATCACGTTCGCTCGCGAACACGATCCGGCGTCCGTCCGGCGACCAGTCGGGCCGAAAGTTCGACGCGTCCGCCGTCAGCGCGCGGTCGCCGGTCCCGTCTGGTGCCATGACGTGGAGCTGGTAGCGCTCGCCGTCCCAAAGGGCATACACGATCGATGTTCCGTCCGGCGACATCCGCGGTCCTCGCGCGTCGGCATCAACGACGGTCAGGCGACGCTGGCCGCTTCCATCGGGCGACATGGCGTAGATCTGGGCGGGTGGATCGTCGGGCGAGCCTTCGCCCCGTGCCGCCCACGGGTCCACGATCGGGTTGGCGTACTGCGTGAAGGCGCTCAGAACCGCGAATGCCATCGCCAGCGGGATGACGAATGGAGCGGCGATCCGCCACGACCGTTCGCCTTGACCGCCTGACTCCATTCGGGCGGCCGCTGACCGGAGCGGCGCGCCGATCATGAACAGACCCGCGGCCGCCAGCAGCAGGTGGGTGGGACTGAGGAGCGCCTCGACGTCGACCTCGAAGCCGAAGGCCTCGTGCCAGGCCAGGTCGACCACGCCGCCGACGACGAACAGCACCGCACCAAGCAGCCCCATCCGATACGGCGCCGGAAGGACGTCGCGGACGGGTACGCCGCGCGGACTGCCGAGGATCGCGACGAGCGCGAGCGCGATCCCGAACGACGCCGCGCCCGAATACAACAGCCCATGCCAGGGCGTGAAGAACGTGTCATCGACCTCCCCGTGGGCGTGCGCCCAGAGATCGACATAGAACCCGCCGATGAGCCACACGGACAATGCGGCGAGCACCCAGTCGACGCGCAGGCTCGTTCGTGCGTCGGTGCGATCAGACATCTACCCCTCGGAATGGCGACTTGGCGATTGTGCCCATGGCGTCAACCCGCTCCCGTGCCCAGCGCCCGAGGCAGGCTCCCGGGACCATTGGGTGATACCAACCCAGGGCCCCCAAACCGCACCTTTCCGCGTATGCAGCCACTGACTCGTTCGGGCCGCCCGAAAACGCCTGCCACCCGTCTGCGAGCCTCGCCTGCCACCCGTCGGCCGGTCGAAGCCGGACCCAGTGCGGAAGCGCCGTCGACGCAGCCTCCGGACGAGCCGCCCGTGTCACCGGCCACGCGACATCTCAACGAAGCGCAGCGGATCGCCCACATCGGGAGCTGGGAACGCGACATCGGCACCGGCAAGCTTTGGTGGTCCGAGGAATCGGCGCACATCATGGGTGTCGAGCCCGCCAAATTCACGGGAACCCTCGACGCGTTCCTGGATTTCGTCCATCCCGAGGATCGCCATCTGGCCACGCCCACCGCGAACGAGCTCGCCAGTGGGAAGCGGCGCGAAGCCGAGTACCGAATCGTTCGACCGGACGGCTCGATCCGCGTGATCCACGAGATCGCTGAAGTGGTCCGCGACGGCCACGGCAACCCGATCCGGCTCGTCGGCACCTGCCAGGACATCACGGAACGGGTCGCTGGTGAAGAGGACCGCGCCAGGCTGGCCTCCGCCGTCGAGCAGACCGCCGACTCGATCTGGATGCAGGACCTCGACAACACGGTCACCTACGTGAACCGTGCGTTCAGCCGGGTCTACGGCTTCGCGTCCGAGGAGATCGTCGGGCGCAATGCCGGGATCGTCGCCAGCGGCAAGCATGGACCCGAGTTCTTCGCGGAGATCTGGGCCACGGCGGCCGCCGGTGGGACCTGGACCGGCGCGATCGTCAACCGCCGCAAGGATGGAACCGTGTTCGAGGTCGACGCGGTGATCTCGGGGATCAGGGACGGCAACGGCCGCCTGATCGGCTACATGCAGACCGATCGCGACGTCACCCGCGAGCGAGCGCTCGAGAGCGCCCTGGAGCGCGACGCCCGCGAGCGCGAATCGATCGAAGCGGCACTGGCCAGGATAGACGAGGGTGCGACGCCCGAGGAGATCGCCGCGAATGCCTGCGCGGAGATCGTGGGCTCGACGAACGTCGAGACGGCGTTCATCCTGATCCTGGAACCCGATCGTGGCTGGGTGCTCGCCAACGCCGGGCGAAACGCCGAGCGGGTGCCGCCGGGGTTCCCGATCCCCAGGGAGCGCCTCGCATACCTCCGGGAGCGAGCCGCGGGTGGACCGTGGGTTGAAGCCATGCGACCGCCGCCGGTTGAATACGACTCGCCCGGAACCGAGGTCAGCCAGGCCCTCCACAGCCGGGCGTATGCCCCATTCCCGGGACCGGGGCAGACACTTGGCGTCATCGTCATCGTGGCCTATGACGAAGCGGCCTCGAGCCTGCTCGTGGAGCGTCTGCCGGCGCTCATGACGTTTGGCTCGATCGTCGGGACGCTGATCCGGCCCGGGCTCAAGGCGCGACGCCGAGAGGTCGCCGATCGCAGCGCCCTCCAGGGCGTCATCGATTCACGGGCATTCATCCCCTACTTCCAGCCCATCGTGGACTTGTGGGATGGCTCGGTCGTGGGTCACGAAGCGCTCACCCGGTTCGCCGACGGGCGGCCGCCGAACGTGGTCTTCGGCGAAGCGGCGCGCGCCGGTCTGGGGATCGATCTCGAGAGTGCCTGCCTCGCTTCCTCCATCCTGGCCAGCGAGCACCTGCCACCGAACGGCTATCTCAGTCTCAACACTTCGCCCGACCTTGTGCTCTCCGGCCGGCTCGACGAGATCCTGTCGACGGTCCGCCGACCGATCGTGCTCGAGATCACCGAACACGTCGAGATTGGCGACTATGCCGGTCTCCGGCGCGAGCTGCAGCGTCTCGGATCCTCGGTTCGACTCGCGGTCGACGATGCCGGCGCCGGGTACGCGAGCTTCCGGCACATCCTGGAGCTCGCGCCGGATTTCGTGAAGATCGACCTTGATCTTGTCCGTGGTGTGGACGCGGAACCCGCCCGCCAGGCCTTGATCGCGGGAATGGGGTACTTCGCCGTCAAGCGCAAGCTCAGGCTCGTGGCCGAAGGCATCGAGACCCGCAAGGAGCTCGACGCGCTCCAGGCGCTCGCGGTGCCCTATGGGCAGGGGTATCTGCTCGGGCGACCACGTGACGGCACGACGGCCGAGTCATGGCCAACCAAGGTTGACCTTCCCGCGTTTCACGCATGATCCGGACCTAGAGGAAGAGGGCAGGATGGCCAAGGGCTGGAAGTGCCCGCACTGTTCCACACAGAACCCTGAAACGACGCTCACCTGCACCGGTTGCGGTCGAATCCAGGGCAGCGTCGTGGTTCCCGGTTCCGCCCCCGTCGTTCCGCAACCATCGGTGCCCGCGGCACCGGCACCGATCGCGCCACCGGCACCGATCGCTCCTTCGGACGGCTGGGAAAGCCCAGAACCACCGTCCTGGGCCGTCAACCTCGACGCCGTTCCGTCTGCCTCGACGCCCCTGTGGCGGAAACTTCCCCTCGGCTGGCTGCTCGTCGGCGTGCTCGTGTTCGGGGGTGCCATCGCCGGTCTGCTCTTCAACGCCGGCCGCTCCTCCACCGGCGAGATCGACCGATCCGGCGACATGACGGCGAACGACCTGCGCGTCGGCGACTGCTTCGACCTCAAGGAGCCGGACGCCGAAGAGATCTCCGATGTCACCGCGCACCCCTGCACCGAGGCACACGAGTACGAGGTCTTCTACGTCGGCGCGATGCTGGACGGCGCCTACCCGGGCAACGACGCCATGACGAACTTTGTGGCTCAGAACTGCGGACCCGCGTTCGACGCCTATATCGGCCGGGCATATACGGACTCGCAGCTCGACTTTTCGTGGCTCTACCCGAGCCTGGAAAGCTGGGGCGAAGGTGATCGCTCCATCCAGTGCGCGGCCTACGATCCGCGCCAGACCCGCCTCACGATCTCGCTCAAGGGGTCCGCCCAGTAGGAGGATTCCGGCGTCTGCGGCACCGGGGCGACAGCGTCAACAGCCAACGATGTCGCAGACGATTCCAAGGTCGAGCGAGAGGCCGTCGAGCGCATTGCGAAGCGCCTGGACCTCGGACAGGATCGTGCCGATCTGCGAGGTGTTCGGCGTCTCGGTTGGGATCTCGGCGATGCTCGCGTCGAGTCGGTCGAAGCGGGCGGCCATGTCGTCCACGCGAGTGCCGAGGCGGTCGAGCTTGGCCTCGAGTTCGCGAACCTCGTCCAAGACGGCGTCCGCCGACACCTGGGTCGGGAACGAGGCCGACACGGCGCTGACGTCCTGGCGGAGCTGCAACAACAATGCGAAGAACAGGACCGCGACGATGAGGAGCGTTGCGAGGGTCGCGACACCCAAGGCGATGACAGGATGGCGCACGGTCACTCCTTCGAAAGGCGGACGTTCGTGGAGCGACTGTACGCGTGTTTGACGATCGACTCCGGTCGTGGATCAGGGTTCGCGGATCTCGGTTCCATAGCGGCGTTGATCCCGGTCGAAGGTGGCGAGTGGCAACGCGTCGGCCGCCAGCGTCGACGCGACGATCATCGCGTCCGGAATCGGTCGGCCTGGGAGGCCGCGTGCGCGCACCAGGACGCCGACGAGGATATCCGTCCGAATGCCCAGAACCCGTACATTCTCGCGCTGGACGAGCCCGATAAGGCTGTCGATGATGTCGCGCTGTTCGACGCCGTACTGCGTTCGCAGCACATGCGCACACTCCGCAAGCGCCACGAGCGAAACGCCGATCTCGCTTTCGTCGTCGTCGATCAACGCGGCGGCGCGGCGCGCTTGCGCCGTTGGGGAACCAACGAGGTACCGAACGACCACGGACGTATCGACGCCGATCACGCGCCGCGATCCGGGTCCGGCGTCTCCCACGCAGCGTCGCGAAGCGCGCCCCACGACTCGTCGGCCGGCTTGCGACCTATTCGCTCGCCCAAAGTGCCGGCCATCGATCGCCGATGGCGGCCGGGAACGACCTCAATGATGATTCGACCATCCTCGATCCGTTGGACCGTCTCGTCCCCGGCGTAGATCGCCAGCTTCTCGCGGATGTTCTTCTCAATCGTGATTTGGCCCCGGTCGCCTACCCTGCTGGTCATGATACGAACGATTGTCGCAGTTCATACTCTCTACGTCAACACGTATCCGGGCGACTAGTCGTCGAGGACGAACGTCACCAT
>JBKKCW010000247.1:0-13068 GCA_046712485.1 Candidatus Limnocylindrales bacterium | reverse complement strand
AGGACTCTGCGGTGCAGTCCGAGGAGGACCTCCAGAAGGCCGAGATCGTGTCCCTGCCCATCGCCGCGCTCGTCCTGATCCTCGTCTTCGCCTCGGTCGTGGCCGCCGGCATGCCGCTGCTCGTGGCAGGGCTGGCGATCCCGAGCAGCCTTGCCCTGATCTACCTCGTGGCCCAGGGGGTCGAGATGAGCATCTTCGTGCTCAACATCGCAACGATGCTCGGGCTCGCCCTGGCGATCGACTACTCGCTGTTCATCGTCAGCCGCTATCGCGAGGAGCTGCGGCGCGGCCGGACCGTGGGCGAAGCGGTGGAGCGGGCGATCGGCACGGCGGGCAAGGCGGTCGCGTTCAGCGGGATCGCCGTCGCCATCGGGCTGTCGGGTCTGCTCCTGTTCGAGGCCCCGGCCATCCGCTCGATCGGCATCGCCGGCGCGCTTGTCGTCCTGTCCTCGGTCACCTTCGCGCTCACGTTCCTGCCGGCAGTCCTGGGCATGCTCGGGCCGCGGGTCAACGCCCTGAGCCTCGGTGGATTGTCCCGCCGGTTCCGAGCCGCGTCGGACCTCTCGGAGCCGGTCCGCGCGTCGCGATGGGAGCGCCTTGCCCACGCCGTCATGCGCCGGCCGATCGCCGTGCTTGCGCCCACCCTCGCGGTGCTCCTTCTTGCCGGGAGTCCCGTGCTGCGGCTCGAGCAAGGCGTGCCCGGCGCCGAGATCTACCCGGCCGGCGTCGAGAGCCGGGACGCGTATATCGCCCTGCAGACCGAGTTCGCCCCGGGCGAGACGACGCCGGTCGTCATCCTGGCCGACGTGGACGGCGCACCGACGAGCGCCGAGAACATCCGGGCGCTGTATGACTTCGCGGCACGACTGACAGCGCTCGACGGGATCGACAGGGTCGAGAGCCCATTCACGATCGCCAATCCGCAGACTGGCGTGCCGCTGACTGCCGACGAAGTCGCCGCGATCTACGCGCTTCGCGACGGGCAACGTCCCCCCGGGCTCAACACCCTGCTCGAGCGCTACGTGCGCGGAACGACCGTCCGGCTCGACGCCATCAGCCCGATCCCGCCGGCGAAACCGGCGGCCACGGACCTGGTCCCCCTCATTCGCGGCATGGCGCCCGGGGATGGGATCACCACCCAGGTCGGCGGCAGCGCCGCGACTGCCCATGACTTCCTGGTCTCGCAGGCTGAGCGGGCGCCGTGGGCCGTGGGGCTCACGCTCGTGGCCAGTGGCGTGATCTTGTTCCTCCTCTTTGGGTCGTTGATCATCCCGGTCAAGGCCGTGATCATGACCTTGCTGTCGATCAGCGCCAGCTTTGGTGCGCTCGTCTGGATCTTCCAGGACGGCAACCTTTCGAACGTCCTGGCCTTCGAGCCCCTCGGGTACACGATCGCGGGCAACCCGATCATCATGTTCAGCGTGATCTTCGGGCTGTCGATGGACTACGAGGTCCTGCTGCTCTCGAGGATCCAGGAGGCATACCGGAGAACCGGCGACAACCGCGCCTCGGTCGCGGAGGGACTCGCCCGAACCGCAGGCGTGATCACGGGCGCCGCCCTGATCATGATCGTTGTCTTCTCGGCGTTCGCCCTGGCGGAGGTCATCACTATCAAGAGCATCGGCGTCGGCATGGCCATCGCCGTCGCCGTGGACGCGACGATCATCCGCGTGCTCCTGGTGCCGGCGACCATGCGACTGATGGGCAGCTGGAATTGGTGGGCTCCAAGCTTGCTGGGCCGGCTGGCGGATCGGCTCGGTTTCAGCCACGTCGAGGACGACGAAACCGGGCACGTTCCGGCCGGGGCATCGCTGGCGAAGGTTCAACCCAGGGCACCCGGAGCCTAGGACCGGTGGTCGGCAGTTCGCCAGTGAATCGGTGTTCAACCCGATGGTTCCTCAGCGTGGATACTGACGGGCAGGAGGGCGCATGGACGAGCGAGACGACCCGGTGACCCGGTTGGGGCCGGGCGGCGGCGGACGACCGCCGGGCAGCCCGCGCACCTATCGCTGGGAGTGGGGCCCTGACGGCAGCCGGCGCCCCGGTCTGCCCTGGATCGGGATCTTCCTGCTCGTGTTCGGCGGCCTGTTGCTCGTCCAGCAGATCTACCCCGAATTCGAATCGGTCGGGTCCGTGTTCGTGCTCGCAATCGGGCTGGCGTTCCTCATCAAATGGGCGATCGACCGGAGCACGGGCTCGTTGTACGCCGGTGCGATCATCACCGCGCTTGCCGCGCCGAACCTCCTCAACGCCGCGGGCATCGAAGCGGATGGTTTGACGACCTTCTGTCTCGGCCTCGCGTTTCTGTTCATTGCCGCCGTCCGGGCGGCGACCGGGGGTGGCTGGGGCTGGCAGCTCTGGT
This sequence comes from Candidatus Limnocylindrales bacterium, assembly GCA_046712485.1. Taxonomy (GTDB): domain Bacteria; phylum Chloroflexota; class Limnocylindria; order Limnocylindrales; family CSP1-4; genus SPCO01. The sequence goes on along the minus strand of JBKKCW010000247.1, from coordinate 10,706 downwards.
TCGGCGGTCTGCTCGCGCTGGTCGGGTTGGTCGCGATCAGCAGCCCTGTGGCTGGCAACCTGATCGTGCCGGTGCTGCTCGTGACGGTAGGCGCTGCGTTGCTGCTCGGGGACGCGGGTCGCGGCATCCGCCGCCGGTGAGCGGCTGGCAGCGCCCGACGTCCTCCGACGAGGATGGACCGCCCCGAACGTACTGGGCACAGGCCTCGGAAGGCGACGCGCTCGGCCCGGGCGGGCTCATCCGGCGTGCCTGGCAGCTGTATCGATCGACGCCTCGCCGGTTTCTCATGGTCGCGCTCGCGCCCGAGCTGATCCGGGGCGTGCTGGCGATCCCCAGCTTCGTCATGACCCTCGGGTTCGTCGAGAAGTTCGTCGCGGCGATCGCCGGTTATTGGAGGCTCGTCACCGAACACCCGGCCGCGTATCGCGCCGATCCGTCTGTGTTCCAGGCTGAGCTCGAGGAGGCGCTCAGCGTGGCCTTCGTTCCGCCGCCCGATCTGGCGCTCGTGTCGGCCACGTCGGGCGCAGCGGCACTCGTGGTGAGCCTCATCGGGACCTCGGCGCTCGTGGCCGTCGCCCTCGGTCTGGCCGGCGGACGACCGATCGCCGCCGTCGAGGCGTTCCGGCTTGTCGTGACGCGCCGCGCCATCGTCGTGCCCACTGCCGTGCTTGGTCTCGGCTGGGTCGTCGTGGGGGTGGTGCCCCTGCTGCTCGGAGCATCCCCTGACTTCCAGGCCTGGGCCGGCGAACCGGGTTCGCCCCGTGCCGTCCTGATCGCCAGTCTCCTGAGCGTCTTCGCGGTCGTGATCGCCGTGCTCATCGTGATCGTGGCGGTTCGCTGGGCGCTCTACATCCCGGCCGTCGTCGCGGAAAACCTGGGCGTCGGTCCCGCGCTCGCCCGTTCGGCCGACCTGTCGCGCGGCATCCGGGCCCGCCTCGGTCTCGCGATGGCCGGCATCTTCCTGATGCATGCCATCAGCGTCGGGTTCGTCGCCGGCATCGTCGGGATCGCCGTGGGATTGTCGGCTGGTTCGGTGGCCGTGGGGTTCGGCGGCTACGTCGCAGCGGCCATCGTCGGCAATCTGCTCTGGGCGCCCGTCCTGCCGGCGATGCTGGCGGTCGCCTACGAGACGCGCGTGACCCACGGAACGCGCGAGGCCTGACGGCGGCTTGGCAGCCTAGGCGACGCGATCGACGACGGCGACCGCCTCGATGGCCCCGGCGAGAACCTCAACGATCAGTTCGATCTCGGCGTCGCTGACGATGAACGGCGGCCCCAGCAGGATCGTGTCGCCGTCGATGCCGTTCGCCACGCCGGTTCCCGAATAGACGAGGAGGCCGCGATCCCGCGCCGCGCGAACGACCGTCTCCGTGATCCGTGCGCCCCGCGGGAACGGCTCGCGAGTCGTTCGATCCGCAACGAGCTCGAGCCCGACGAGCAACCCCCGGCCACGGATGTCGCCAACATGTGGATGTTCCGCAAGCCGCGTGCCGAGCGCTCCCGTCAGCCGCTCGCCCTTGATCGCGCTTGCCGAGACCAGGTTCTCCGTCTCGAGGATCCTGAGGACCTCCCCGGCCACCGCCGCGGCGATCGGCCCGTGCGAGTAGGTGAACCCGTGGACGAAACCTGGGCCCCTCGTGACGGCGCCGTGGATCTCGTCGGAGGCGGCCACGAACCCGAACGGCAAGTAGCCGGACGTCGCGCCCTTGGCGGCCACCACCAAGTCCGGACGGACGCCCCAGTGGTCGAGGCCGAACCAGCGGCCCGTCCGGCCAAAGCCCGTCATCACCTCGTCGGCGATGAGCAGCACCCCGTGCCGGCGGCACACCTCGGCGATGGCTGGCCAGTAGCCGTCGGGTGGGACCACGGCGCCCAGGGCGGCCCCGACGATCGGCTCCGCGACGAACGCGGCCACGGTCCCCGGGCCGGCTGCCTCGAATGCGCGATCGAGCTCCCCCGCCAGCTCGTCGGCGGTGCCCAGCGCGTCCGCGCCTGGGAGACCCGCCCGGTACGGATACGCGGCCGAGACGTGGCGGAAGCGGCCCAGCCAACCCTCGTATGGCCGCCGGAGTGGCTTCCGACCGGACAGGTCCAGGGCACCGAGGGTGTTGCCGTGATAGCTGCCCCAGCGCGAGAAGACGATCCATCGGTCGCCCTCACCGCGTGCGATGTGAAACGCTCGCGCGAGCTTGAGCGCGGTCTCGATCGCCTCCGATCCGCCGGAGACCGGGTAGATGGCTGGGCCATCGAGGGGCAGGTGGCGGCCGACGGCGGCCGCGTAGGCCTCCAGCGGCTCATTCGTGAACACGCTGCCATGGGCATAGGCGAGCCGCCCAGCCTGGGCCGCCATCACCGAGGCGATCTCCGCCCGGCCATGACCGACGTTGACGACGATGGCTCCGCCGGCGGCATCGAGATACTCGCGACCGTCGGCGTCGCGGATCGTGCAGCCGGATGCCTCGACCGCGACCGGTGGGTCCGCCAGCGCGGATCGGCGAAAGACACGACCGCTGGTCATTGGCGCATGCTAGCTGAGGAAAACCCGGCCACGCCGCCGACAACGCCGGCGAAAGTCCCAAATCTTCGGGCCATTCGGTCCTCCCCCAGCCTGGAATCGCTCCCTACGATCCCGCCACGATGGACGTCGGAGGGGACGCCCGGCGTCCATCGCACAACCCCTCTTCTCTTTGGCCGAAGGTGCGCCTGCCCGGCGACGGGAACCTCTCCGACTGGCGCGGTGTACGAGGTACGGTTGGCAGCGGAGGCCCACCTGGAAGACGCCGAACTGATCAGCCGCGCACGAACAGGGGACGTCAGGGCGTACGAGGAGCTCGTGCGCCGGTACCAGGACGTCGCCCTGCGTACCGCATATCTCGTTGCCCCGGAGGCCGACGCCGCCGATGCTGTCCAGGACGCCTTCGTCAAGGCCTACGCCGCGCTCGGGCGGTTTCGCGACGGATCCCCGGTCCGGCCATGGCTGCTCCGGATCGTGGCCAACGAGGGGCGAAACCGGCGCCGCTCGGCGGCGAGACGTGCCGGTCTCGCAGAACGGGCCTCTGTCGCGGCAGCCCGGGACGCCGTGGCGAGCTCGCCCGAGGCGGAGGTCCTGGCCGCCGAGTCACGACGCACCCTCCTCACCGCGCTCAGCCGCCTCCGCGACGAGGATCGCGAGGTGATCGGCGCCCGGTACCTGCTCGAACTGTCCGAGGCCGAGACGGCAGAGACCCTCGGCCTCCCGTCGGGAACCGTCAAGTCCCGGACGTCGCGCGCGCTCGTGCGGCTTCGGAACGCGCTTGCGGAGCTGGAAGGCGGTCCGATCGATGGCTGAGCGGCTCCTGCACCAGGCGGCCGACGACGTCCTCGAGGCGGCGCTGCGCGGGCTGGCTCCAGCTATCGACTGGCCGGCAGCCGAACCCGGCCACGGTCCGGATCTCGCGGCAACGGTCCGGATGCGGGTCGAGTCGCTGCCCGTCCCGAGGAGGGATCGGTGGGCTGACCCCCGATCGGTCTGGGCGGGCGAGCGAGGCGCACGGCCCGCGCGACGCGCCCTGGCGCTCGCCCTCATCGCGCTGCTCGCTGTCGCGGCGATCGCGGGTGCGGTGGGACTCGGGTTGCCAGGGTTGCGGTTCATCCTCGGCGAGCCGCCACCGGGTGTGATCCCATCGGTCACCCCTGTCACCCCTGCCCCCTCGCAACGCTCGCCGAGCCCGCAGGCCCTGGGCGAGTCGATGCGTCTCGGCGAGGCGCTCGACCCGGCCGATGCGGCTGCGCTCGACGCCCGCGCCGGGTTCCACGTCGCCATGCCCGCCGACCCGGACATCGGCCCACCGGAGACGGCCTGGATCGACGACGACAAAGGTGGCCAGGTCACGCTGCTCTGGCCAACCGGGCCGGGTCTGCCGGCCACGCAGGAGCCGGGGGTCGGCCTGCTCCTGAGCCAGTTCCACGGCGAAGTCGATACCGGTCTGTTCAGCAAGCTGATCGCTGGCGGCACCATCGTCGCCCCGCTCGAGGTTGCCGGCCAGCAGGGGTACTGGCTGTCCGGCGATCCCCACGTGTTCTTCTGGGAGGGGTCGGACGGGTTCGTCGATGACGGACGCCGTTGGGTGGGCGACGTGCTCGTCTGGTCGGACGGCCCGATCACCTATCGGTTGGAGAATTCACTGAGTCGCGCGGAGGCCGTCCGGATCGCGGAAACCATTCGCTGAACGGGGGCCGCCGGGAACCGTTGGGCGGACAGCGGTGTATGGAAAGCACTCGGGGCGCACATGTCCAGTCCCGCTGGAGTGACCGATGCATCCAACGCTCGCCCGCCGGCCACGATCGTTCGCCTACACGCTGCTGCTCGCGGTTTCGCTCGGCGCATGCTCGGCCGTGGTCGAGCCAGCCGGGTCCACGCCGGTCCCTCCTGGGCCGCTCGCCTCGGGCTCCGTGGCCAGCCCCTCTACCGACACGGTCGCGTCGGACGCCTGGCTCGTTGTCGGCGAACGTGGACGGCGGGACTTGCAGGTGATCCTCGCGAGCACCGGTGAACAGCTCCTGGAACTCCCGACCGGCGTCCCGGCCGAACGCTGGGAATACGTCGTGACGACGCGTGCAGCCGGCGACGCAACCCGGGTCGATGAGCTGGTGATCCAGCCGGATCTACCGGCCCGGCGGAGCCGATCGATCGACGGTACCTGGCGGCTTCCGGCGATCGGGTATGACGCGCTTCCGGTCGGCGTTTCGGCCGATGGGTCGACGATCGTCCTCGTCGAGGGCCACGACGGCTCGGAGGGCCACGACGGCTCGGCGACCACCACGCGCTTCGCGGTATTGGCCGGCCACGACCCGGCGCGTGTCGTCGAGCTGCCCGGCGACCTCGACTTCGACGCCCTCTCGCCGGACGGATCGATCCTCTACGTGGCCGAGCACCTGGAGGCTCCGCCGGAGGCCCGCTACCAGGTCCGGGCGGTCGACCTCCCGTCGGGCGTGATGCGCGTGCCGGTGATCGTCGACAAGCGCAACGTCGACGCGGCGATGGGCGGCTGGCCGATCACCCAGGCCCAGCATGACAACGGCGTCGCGTTCACGCTGTACCGGGGCACCGGCCATCCGTTCATCCATGCGCTCCACAGCAAGGAAGCGTGGGCGGTCTGTCTCGGCCTGCCGCCGATCGGGCACAACGACGCCGAGGCATCGCTGGACTGGGCCATCGGCCAGAGCGCCGATGGCCGGCGGGTCTACGCCGTGAACGCCACCCTGGGCCTTGCCGCGGCGATCGATCCGGCGGACCTCTCGATCGTCCAGGAAGTCGCCTTCGACGCACCACGCGCTGGGGTCACCATCGAGGCGGCCAAGTTCGGCCATCAGGACGGGGGGCCGGCCGGCAGGCGGGTCATCGTCAGCCCCGATGGATCGACGGTCTTCGCGGCCGGCGCCGGGGGCATCGTCCGGCTCGAAAGCGACCGGCTGGCCGTCAGCGAACCGCTCCTCGAGGGTACCGCGATCGACGGGCTCGCGATGACGCCAGACGGGACGGCTCTCTTCGCCCTCACCCATGACGGACGGATCCTGCGGCTCGACGGAGCCACGGGTGCCGCGACCGGCCAGGTCCCGGGTGAGGCATACGATCGGCTGGTGGCAGTCGTCCCCTGGTAGGCGAGCTACTTCGTGTACACGCCAGCTGGGTCGAGCTCGTCGCGGATCAGCCGCAGCTCCTCAGGGGACGGCGGCGGCGTGACGGCCAGCTGTGGTGACACGCCCACGTCCCAGCCAATGGTGTCCCGCACCGCGTCGATGGTGGCGCCAGGGTGAAGCGCGTCGAGGCGCATCTCGCCGTTCCCGTCGAAGCGATAGACACCCAGGTCCGTGACGACGATCGTCGGGCCCCGCCCGACCCAGCCACCCTCGCGTCGAAGACGTTCGGCCTCCTCGGCGCCGCCGAGGTTGCCCGGCGAGGTCCGGAAGTCGATCGTGTCGACGAAGCTGCGCCGGCTCTGGCGCATGATCACGAACACCTCGCGCGCGTTGATCGCGATCTCGCACGCGCCACCGGAGCCCGGGAGCCGGGTCGACGGATGGGCGTAGTCGCCGATGACGGTCGTATTGATGTTGCCGAACCGATCGATCTGGGCCGCGCCGAGAAAGCCCACGTCGATCAGGCCCCGCTGGAGGTAGTAGCCAAAAAGCTCGACCATGCTCACGACGGCCGTGGCGCCGGTGACGATCGTCGGATCGCCGATCGACAGGGGCAGCCGGGCGGGACGGGCGCCGAAGACCCCGGCCTCGTACACGAGCTCGAGCTCCGGAGCGACCGTCCGTTTGGCGAGATTGACCGCGATGTTGGGCAGACCGACGCCGACGAAGCAGACCCGCTGCCCGACCAGGGCGCGCGCCGCGGCCACGATCATCATCTCGGACCGGGAGAACGAATCGGCGGTCTCGGCAGGTGCTCGGGTCATGCGTACTGGCCGTAGTCGATCAGGCCGGATGGGGCGCTGCCGCTCGGCCGGAGCGACGCGATCCGTTCGGCCCCCAGCTTCTCGACGTAGCCGGCCCGATCCTCGACGCCGAGAACCCAGTCGCGCAGCCACGCCTGGATCGTCGCCTCGTCGCGGGTGATCGGGTCCCAATCCAGGTAGAACCGGTTGTCGCGGTCGTAGGCACCCTGGACATAGGACGGATGGGCGCCCCACGGCTCCACCACGACCGCATCGACGATCAACCCCGGGATGATCGTCCGATTGGGGTCCGCGCGGATGATCGCCTCGTCCACGAGCTCCTCGACCACGACGATCACCCGGTCCGCGGCAAACGCCGCCTCCTTCTGGCAGCCGAGCAAACCCCACACCTGCGTGTCGCCGCTGGCCGATGCGCGCTGCGCGTGGACGATCGTGATGTCCGGCCGCAATGGCGGGACGGCGTACACGGTGCCATCGCCGTACGGCGAAACGATCGGCCGGATCAATGGATTGACGACGGGCAGGTCGGTCTGGAAATAGCTGCGAAGCGGGAAGAAGGGCAGGTTCATTGCGCCGGCCGTGTAGCGGCCGACCATCCCGAAGTGGCTGTACTCCTCCAGCTCTAGGGGCTCGTCGGGGATCTCGCCCTCGATCCGTCGGCGGATGGCGCCGAGCCCGCCGACGCCTGGGTTCCCGAGCCATGAGAATACAAGCTTGCGCGCCACGCCCGCCGCGATCATCTGGTCGTAGACCAGGTCCGGCGTCAGCCGTGCGAGCGTCAAGTCCCGCTTGCCCTGGCGGATGATCTCGTGTCCCGCGGCAAACGAGATGAGGTGCGTGAAGCCTTCGATCGCGACGGTGTCACCGTCGTGCACGAGCTCGGCGATCGCGTCACGCATGGTCGCGACCTTGGAAACGGGGCTCACGGCACGATTATCGAACAGCCGCCGGACCACGAGGACGGGGCTCGGCTCAGACCGCCTCCTCGACCTCGTTGATGGCGCCGGCCGACGTCGCCGCCGCCAGGATCTGCCCGTGGTCGCCTGCCACGGCGGTCACCGCGTCGGCGAAGAGGCGGAGGCCGGTTGCCATCTCGGCCTCGGTGACCGTCAATGCCGGCGACATGCGGACGCTTGACTTGCCGCACTCGAGGACGAGGAGGCCCCGCTGGAAGGCCTCCCACTGCACCTTTTCGGCACGGACGGGGGTGTCGAACTCGATCCCGAGCATCAATCCCTTGCCGCGGACCTCGGTGACGAGCGCCGGGAAGCGGTCGCGCAGCCGGGCCAGCTCGATCATCGCCTGGTCGCCTCGGGCCGCGGCGTTGTCGACGAGCCCGGCCTCGAGCAGCTCCATGGTGGCCAGCGCGGCGGCACAGGCGACCGGGTTGCCGCCGTAGGTCGAGCCGTGAGCCCCGGGACCCCACGTCTCGAGCAGCTCCGCGCGCGCGATCAGGGCGCCGAGCGTCATCCCTGATGCGATCCCCTTGGCCGTCAGGAGGATGTCCGGCTCCACCCCCCAGTGCTCCACGGCCCACATCCGGCCTGTTCGGCCGGCGCCCGACTGGATCTCGTCGGCGATGAGGAGGATGCCGTGCTCGTCGCAGATCCGGCGGAGACCCTCCAGGAACCCATCCTCGGGCACGATGTAGCCGCCCTCGCCCTGGATCGGCTCGACGATGATCGCCGCCACTTCGCTTGCTGGGGCAAGCTTGTCGAACAGGACCTCGTCGAACCAGCGCAGGTCCTCGACCCGGCCGTACGGCGCGTGGAAGACGCCGGGCAGCAGTGGCCCGAACCCCGCGTGGTACTTCGCTTTCGAGGCTGTGAGTGAGACCGATCCGTACGTCCGACCGTGAAACGCGCCCAGAAACGCCACGATGTACGGCCGCTTGGTTGCGAACCGGGCGAGCTTGATTGCCGCTTCCACGACTTCGGTCCCGGAGTTCCCGAGGTATGCCCGGGTCCCGCCGGACATCGGGGCGATCCTGGCGAGCTCCCTGCAGACCTGTGGATAGATCGGGAGGTAGAAGTCCGATGCGCTGAAGTGGATCAGCTCCGCGGCCTGCTCCTTGATCGCGGCGACGACCTGGGGGTGGGAATGGCCCGTCGAGTTGACGGCGATGCCCGCGGCAAAGTCGAGGAACAGGTTGCCGTCGATGTCCTCGACCGTCAGGCCCTCCCCACGCACCGGGACGATCGGGTAGGCGCGTGGCAGGCTCGGCGACGTCCAGGCCTCGTCAAACGCCACGTGCGCCCGCGCCCTTGGCCCCGGGAGCTCGGTCACGATGTCGGGAACGGGCCGATGTCCGGCGATGCGCGACGCGGCCGCGGGCAAAGTCCACCTCAATGGCTGATGCATAACGAGTATGCAGAGTGAATAGCGGGAGCGGAGTATAGCCGACCAAATGACGGTGGACCGTACCGAATGAGGCCTGACCGTGACCATTGGGTGCTAGGTGCCGCGCGCGTGAGGCAGCACGCTCCGCTGTATGACTGTCCGGATGCGGCTGCTCGTCGTGCTGGCGGCGATGAGTCTCATGGCCATCGTCGCGATGACCGTGCCCTTCGTGGCCACGAGCAGCTTGATCGACGACCTGAAGCACTCGACAAGCTCCTCGCTCCAGGCATCCGCTGCGTACGCGCGACTGGCGCAGTCGCTGGGCGAGCAGGAGACGGCGGTCAGCGGTTATCTCCTCACCGGGAATGAGAACTACCTCGATCAGTACTACAACGGCGTGGCCGCTGAGCAGCTCGCCTACGAATCGATCGAAGGGACGATCGACGGCGTTCACGCAACCGACCAGGGGTTCGACCGCGTTCGCCAGGCGATGACCGAATGGCGTGCCGTCTACGCGGTGCCGACGATCGATGACGTCCGGTTCGACCGGATCGCCGCTGCCACGTCGTCGGTCCGGCAAGAAGCCGGAAAGAGGCAGTTCGACCAGGTCCGCGCCCAATCAGCCGCCCTGAGTGAGTTGATGATCGTGCCCGACGCGGAGCTGACCGACCAGGTGTCCGCCGTCGCGGCCATGCGCCTTGTCATGTACCTGGTGGGTGTCGTCGCCATCATCATCGGTCTGGTCATCGCCGTGAAGCTGACCCGTGACTGGATCTCACGACCCCTGCGCACGCTCGTGGCCACTGCTCGACGCGTCGAACAAGGTGAGGACGCGCCGTTCGTAGCTGGGCGGCGCGACGAGATCGGCGACTTGGGGGCGGCGCTCGAACGCATGCGCCGACGGATCGTCACCGGCCAGCAGTCGGCCGAACGGGCGGTCCAGCACTCCAACATCCTGAACTTCTTCACCGAGCTCACAGCATTCACAGAAACGGATGTCGAGGTGTCGGGGGCGCTCCTCACTGCGATCTCCGAACTCGTCCATCCCGAGGCTTCCGTCGTGCACGTGGCAAACCGCTCGCGAGATCGGGCGGTTCCCGAGGCGACCCACGGTAATCCGACAGCCGAGATGCTCGCCCTGCGAATGCTCGACAACTGCCCGGGCGTGCGCCGAGGCAGCCTCTATGTCACGCCTGACGTTGCTCGGCCACTCGCTGTGCGATGCCCGATCCAGCCAGTCGAACAGGGCACCGTCGTGTGCCTGCCGCTGACCGCGCTCGGGGAAACCGTGGGCGCCGTGCATCTCCATTGGGCAGCGGTCGATGCGATGCCGCTCGATCTGCGGGCGACCTTGAGCCGGATCGCCGAGCACGCCGCGCTGTCGATCGGCAATCGGCGCCTGGTCCGCGCCCTGCAGGGGATGGCCAACACGGATGCGCGCACCGGGCTTCCGAACAGCCGGGCGTTCGATGAGGCGGTGGAGACCGTGCTCGCAACCCGGGCCACCGACGCGCCGGAGGCCCTCATCCTGCTCGACCTGGACCATTTCAAGGCGTTCAACGATCGCTATGGCCACCCGGCGGGCGACGAGGCGCTGCGCGCGTTCGCGGGCATCCTCCGCTCATCGGTCCGCGACGGCGACATCGCAGCGAGGTACGGAGGCGAGGAGTTTGCGATCCACCTTCGCGGGCTGGGCCGCGAGGAGGCGCTCGAGATCGCAGAACGGATCCGCGGCCGGGTCGAGGGGGCGATCCTGTCGCTTGGCCCAGGACTCACCGGGCGGATCACGGCGTCGCTCGGCGTGGCGGTCGCCCCAACCGACGGCGCGGACCGGATCAGCCTCCTGCGTGCCGCCGACAGCGCCCTCTACGTGGCAAAGGCCAACGGCCGAAACCGGGTCGCGACCACGTCCGAGGTCTCCGT
>JBKKCW010000246.1:0-2912 GCA_046712485.1 Candidatus Limnocylindrales bacterium | reverse complement strand
CCGTTTGATGGGCACCCTTTCGGTCATCTGGTGGCGCGACATCCCTGCCCAGGTCGTGGCGAAGGACGCTCGCCGCTCGAGCAAGGTCGTCCTCCATCCTCGCTTCCAGGTGGCCATCGACAAGGCGGCCAACCGGGCGGGCAAACGCGCGTACAACGACTACATCGAGGAGTGGCGCAAGACGCAGCGCCCGTGCGGCGACGACCTCGACACGGAGGTTCGCGAGGAGTCCGAGCGGCTCGAGACCGAATTTACCAAGCACCGGCTCGCCGAACTGATCCAATCCGGTGGCGTGGCCGGTGGGCCGGTCCTCCCGCCTGCCACCTCCGAGACGTCGGCGATATGACCGACACGATCCTCAGTTCGGCGACCCGCGAGGTCGTCATCGGGTTCGACAGGCCGTTCGTGATCATCGGCGAGCGGATCAACCCGACCGGGCGCAAGGCGCTCGCCGAGGAGATGAAGGCCGGCGACTTCAGCCGGGTAGAGCGCGACGTCCTGGCCCAGGTCGGGGCGGGAGCGCACATGCTGGATGTCAACGCCGGGATCCCGCTGAGCGACGAGCCGGCCATCCTCGCCCGGACGATCCAGCTCATCCAGGGCCTGACGGATCTCCCGCTGTCGATCGACTCCTCCATCATGGAGGCGCTCGAGGCCGGTCTCGCCGTATACCAGGGGAAGCCCCTCGTCAACTCGGTCACGGGCGAGGAGGAGCGCCTGGAACGCGTCCTGCCCCTCATCCGCAAGTACGGCGCGGCCGTGGTGGCCATCAGCAATGACGACACCGGGATCAGCATGGACCCCGACGTCAGGTTCGCGGTCGCCAAGCGGATCGTCGAACGGGCCGCTGATCGCGGCATCCCCGCCTCGGACATCGTGGTCGACCCGCTGGTCATGCCGATCGGCGCACTTGCGCAGGCCGGCCAGCAGGTGTTCGCTCTCGTCCGGCGGCTTCGCGAGGAGCTCAAGGTCAACACGACTTGCGGCGCCTCGAATGTCAGCTTTGGGCTTCCGCATCGCGAGGGGATCAACGCCGCGTTCCTGCCGATGGCGATCGCGAGCGGCATGACGTCGGCGATCACCAACCCGCTCATGCCGGAGGTCAAGGCCAGCGTCATGGCGGCCGACGTGTTGATGGGGCACGACCCCGATTGCGGTCGGTGGATCCTCGCCCACCGCGCGCCGACTCCCGAGGGCGAGGTGAGCCGGCGCCGCGTCAACCGTCGCGCCACAGCTTCCGTGGGCTGAGGCAGGAGGTGGCCGCAGACGCGGCAAACGCCGCTTCGGGCGGGGCGCTCGTCGTCTTCACGCCGTCCGGGCGGCGCGGACGGTTCGCGACAGGAACAACGGTGCTCGATGCTGCGCGCTCACTCGGCGTCGACATCGATGCGGTCTGCGCGTCGCGCGGCATCTGCGGCCGCTGCCAGGTCAGCCAGGGCATCGGCACGTTCCCCAAGCACGGCATCTCGTCTGACGCGGGGCATCTCGCGCCGATGGGCTCGCTGGAAACGGCCTATCGATTCGACAAGGGGCTGGCCGAGGACCGCCGTCTGTCGTGTACGGCCGAGGTGCTCGGCGATGTCCTGATCGACGTTCCCCCCGAAAGCCAGGTCCACCGCCAGGTCGTGCGCAAGGGTCTCGACGTCCGGGATTTCACGATCGATCCGGTCGTCAGGCTGCACTACGTGGAGGTCACGCCGCCCGACCTTGCCCTGCCGACTGGGGATCTCGGCCGGCTGTTCGACGCCCTCGAGCGCGAATGGGGCCTGGCCGGTCTCGTCGCGGACCTGTCGGTGGTCCGGGCTCTCCAGCCCGCGCTCACGTCCGGCAACTACGGCGTGACCGTTGCCGTTCATCGCGCCCACCAGGTGATCGCCGTGTGGCCGGGTCTCCACCAGGTCGCCTACGGCGTGGCCATCGATGTGGGGTCCACCACGATCGCCGGGCACCTGGCAAACCTGGCCGATGGCGCCGTCCTGGCAAGCAACGGCGTGATGAACCCGCAGATTCGCTACGGCGAGGATCTGATGAGCCGGGTCTCCTACGCGATGATGCACCCCGAGGGAGCGGCAGAGATGACCGCGGCCGTCCGTAAGGCACTCGATGGTCTGATCGCGACGCTGGCCATGCGCGCCGGGATCAAGCGCGCGCGGATCCTGGAGCTCGCGATCGTCGGCAACCCGATCATGCATCACCTCCTCCTGGGCATCGACCCGACGCCGCTCGGTGGCGCGCCCTTTGCACTCGCCACCGATGGTGCGGTGGAGACCACGACCGCAGAGCTCGGCCTGATCGCACACCCAGGCGCCCGCGTCTACCTCCTGCCGTGTATCGCGGGGCACGTCGGTGCGGACACGGCGGGCGTGATCCTTGCCGAGCAACCCCACCAGGCCGAGCGGCTGACTCTGGTCGTCGACGTCGGCACGAATGCCGAGATCGTGCTTGGCGATCACCGACGGCTCCTCGCCGCGTCGAGCCCGACGGGGCCCGCGTTCGAGGGCGCCCAGATCTCGGGCGGCCAGCGCGCCGCGGCAGGGGCCATCGAACGCGTCAGGATCGACCGCGAGACGTTCGAGCCGAGGTTCCGGGTGATCGGCGTCGATGCCTGGTCAGACGAGCCCGCCTTCGGCGACGCCATCACCGCCGAGGGTGCGCCAGGGGTCACCGGCATCTGCGGATCCGGGATCATCGAGATCGTGGCCGAGCTCTTTCTGGCCGGTGTGATCACCGCCGACGGCGTGATCGACGGCGCGTTTGCCGCCCGCTCGCCGCGGATCGTGCCCGACGGGCGCACGTTCAGCTACGTCCTCCACGAGCCCCCCGACGGGACCTCGCCGCGCATAGCGATCACCCAGAACGACGTCCGGGCCATCCAGCTGGCAAAGGCCGCACTGTACGCCGGTGTTCGGTTG
>JBKKCW010000245.1:0-4818 GCA_046712485.1 Candidatus Limnocylindrales bacterium | reverse complement strand
CCTCGCGGTCGGGCCGTCGCGGTCGGGCCCTCGCGGTCGAAACGGGAAGGGCCGGCCCTCGCGGGGCGGGCCCTCCGTGTCTGCGATTTGACCTGGCGACTAGTTGCCGCCTTCGGTTACCTCCACGACGCCCTTCTGGAAATCGGTGCCCTTCGTGTCCTCGGTGATGCCGGCGAGGGCGGCCTCGGCGAGGTCCGTGCGGTACGCCTCGGCAGGGGGCGCGGCCTTGATGATCCCGGCTTCGAGCGAGACGTCGACCGTCTGTTTCCACGCGGCTGGGTCCATGATCCCGATCCCGTTGGTAGACGGCCAGATCAGGGCGTTGATCTCGTTCATCATCCAGGTCTGGTGACCGGTGCCCAGGGTGGACCCGGCGTTGACCGTGTGCTGGATGCAATCATCCGGGTTTGTCCGGCAATAGATCCAGCCCTGGAACGATGCCGTGAGAAAACGCGTCGCAACGTCCTCGTTGTTGCCCTCAGCCAGCCATGAGGCCCGCGCAAAGATCGCGTCCTGGAGCATGGCCGTTCCCTCGTCATTCCAGTTGATGACGTTCAGATCGCTTGGCTGGTAGAGCTTGCCCGTCTCGGGGTTCACGGTCTCGAGCACCTGGGCGTACTCGTTGTAGATCATGGCCTCGGCGACGTCGATCTGGCGCGACAGCAGCAGCGTCATGTCGAACGGCTGGATGACCTTCTCGTAGTCGACGCCCTGCTCGAGTCCCGCCTTCTTGGCGCCGGCGGTCACCTCGAACTCGTTGCCGAAGTCCCAGACACCGATCTTCTTGCCGGCGAAGTCCGCGGGCGACGTGATGTTCGAGTCCTTCCAGGACACGGACAGCGTGCCCGAGCGCTGGAAGATCTGGGCGATGTTGACGAGGTCCGATGCCGGGTTTCCCTCCCGTGCTTCGAGCACCTTGGGGACCCAGCTGATCGTGAACTCCGGCCCGTCCGCCGCGGAGCCGGCCTGTTGCGGGATGACCTCAGGGCCGCCGTCGATGATCGTCACGTCCAGCCCGTTGGCTTCGAAGAAGCCCTGCTCGACGGCCGCGAAATAGCCGGCGAACTGTGCCTGCGGCGCCCATTGCAGCTGGAGGCGGACCTCGTCGAGCGCGGCCGCACCGCTGGGTGCCTCGCTCGGTGCCGCGCTCGTCGTGGCCCCCGTGCTACAGGCGCCGAGGACGAAGCTGGCTGTAGCCGCCAGCGCCAGGAACCTCCGGGTTCGAACCATGTGCGCTCCTCCTCATTCGAAGCCAGCTTCGATGGCCTCGATCTTGCCGACGCCCCGGGTCTGCCGCCGGGACGTCCCGTTCTTATGGCTCCTGGCTGCGCACCGAGGCGTGCCAGGGAATGACCGCTCGTTCGACGGCCACGGTCACCAGGTACAGCACGATCCCGGTGACGGCCGCGAGGATGATTGCCGCCCAGGTGACGTCGAACCGTAGCGCGCTCGCGCTCTGGACGACGACCCGGCCGAGGACCTCGCTCGACCCTCCGAAGTATTCGCCGACGATGGCCCCGATGAGGCTCAGCGTGGTGCCGATCTTGAGTGCGGTGAAGAAGTATGGCAAGGCGTTCGGCAGACGCAGCACCCGCAGCACGGTCCACTCCGATGCGGCATACGACCGCAGCAGCTCGAGCGCGGCCGGCTCGACCTGGGTCAGTCCGCGCGTGACGTTGACGACGACCGGAAAGAAGACGAGCACGGCCACGATCATCATCTTGGACAGCGGGTTCAGGACGCCGAACCAGTTGTTCATGAGCGGCGCGAAGGCGATGATCGGGACCGCGCTGGCGGCGACGGCGAGCGGCAGGAAGATCTCGCGCGCGGTCGCGAACCGGGCGGTCGCGAACGCGACGATGACCCCGAGCGAGGTCCCGACGGCGAGGCCCCCGATCGCCTCGAACAGGGTCGCCGCCGCCGCCTTGCCCAGCGGCCACCGCCCGGACGCCCAGTTGTCGCCGAGGGCGGTCACGATCGCACTCGGCGCCGGCAGTGGCAGGCCGCGCAGGTCGATGTTGCGGACCGCGAGCTCCCACAGCGCGATCGTGCCGACGAACACAGCAATCGCCGGCAGGTAGTACCAGATTCGCTGTGCCAGCCTGGCACCGGCGCCGGGCCCGTCCGGGCTCCGACCGGGACGCGTGACGGAGGCCGAGGTCACCCGATCCCTCCCTCGGCGATCGTGCGGTCGATCGAGGCCAGCTCCGCGGCCGCGTCCGCCTCGCCCGTCACGGCGTCGCTGCCACCACGGCGGAGCGCCTCCCGCACCGCGGTGACGAGCTCGAAGTAGCGGCGCTGCTCGCGGGTCTCCACATCGCGCGGACGGGGCAGGTCCACCTCGATCAGGTTCGTGATCCGGCCGGGGCGAGCACTCATGACAACGACCCGCGACGACAGAAACACCGCCTCCGGGATCGAGTGGGTCACGAACACGATGGTGATCCCGGTCCGTTCCCAGATGCGCAGGACCTCCTGGTTCATCCGCTCGCGAGTCATCTCGTCCAGCGCGCCAAACGGCTCGTCCATCAACAGGATGGAGGGCTCGAACGCGAGCGCGCGCGCGATGGCTACCCGTTGCTGCATGCCACCCGACAGCTGGTACGGGTGGTGGTGGAGGAAGTCGCCGAGCTCCACGAGGTCGAGCATCTCCTTCGCTCGAGCGGTTCGGCGCGCGCCGTCGTAGCCCATGAGTTCGAGCGGCAGCTTGACGTTGTCCTCGACCGATCTCCAGTCGAACAGGACTGGCGCCTGGAAGACCATCCCGTAGTCGCGATCGCGCCTTGCGCGCGAGGCAAGTTTGCCGTTGACAGTGACATCGCCACGGCTCGGGGCGGCGAGATCGCCGATGACCCGCAGCAGCGTGGATTTGCCGCAGCCGGACGGCCCGATCAGAGAGATGAACTCACCCCGCCGGATCTCCAGGTCGATCCCCTGGAGGGCGGTCGTGACGGCAGTCCCGGTCTGGAACGTCTTGTCCACGCCCGAGATGCCGACCACGGCATCGCCGGCACCGTCCGAGCGGGACGGAGGGCCGTCAAGCGGTTCCACGACGCTCATCCCTCCGCCGCGCCGGGCCGACCACGCAGCACGAACAGCTCAGCCACGCGGATCAGCAGGAAGAACGAGATCCCCAGGATCGACGAGACGAGGATGGCGGCCCACAACTTCTCCGGCCCGGTGATGTACTGCTGGTTGAAGTTGATGATCGCGCGGCCGAGCCCGTCGGGAATGCCACCCGGCCCCTCGCCGATGATCGCGCCAACGATGGACGCAGTGGCCGCGATCTTGAGGGCGGTGAACAGGTACGGAAGTGACGCGGGAAGGCGCACCTTTCGATACGTGTCCCAGCGGCCGGCTGCGTAGGAGCGCATCAGCTCGAGCGCGCGTGGGTCTGGCGCGCGCAACCCGCGGATCATGGCGATCGTCACCGGGAAGAACGTCAGATAGGTGGCGATGACGACAACGGACGTCACGTTCGGGCCGAACGCGTACACGATCATCGGCGCGAGCGCCACGATCGGGATCGTCTGGCTGGCAACGACGTACGGCACCACCGCGCGCTCGAGGAGGCGCGAGTGGACGAAGATCGTGGCAAGGATGAGACCGAGCAGCGCCCCGACCACGAATCCGATCGCGGCCTCGCGCCAGGTGTAGAACGCGGCTCCCGCCAGGAACTGGGCGAGCGACTGGTCGGCGTTGCGCTGGACCGGGGCGGCGAGTGAGCCCAGGATGCTGAACCAGTGGGGCAGGTTGAGGTCGTTGGCAAAGCCCCAGCGGAACGGTGGGTTGTGGTCGATGGAGAGCCCTGTCCCGAGCACGTTGCTGAACCGCCACGGCACGCCGCCAAGGAACTTGACGAGCTCCCAGACCACGAGCACGGAGACGCCGAACGCGACGAACGTGAACATCCGCCGTCGGCGCGAATGACCCGGTCCGGTCGCCTCCAACCCTGCCGTCGTGTCGGTTCGGCCGACCCGCGCTCGCACGCCGATCGGGCTGGCGGTCGCCATGGTGTTAGCCGGTCACCGCCTGGTCCGCGATGTCGAGGGCGCGGTCGATGATCTCGAACCCCTCGGCGAGCTCCTCGTCCGTGATGCACAGCGGCGGGTTCGTATGGATCGAGTTGTTGGGCACCATGGTGTACAGGCCGTTGTCGCGGAAGTACTTCCCGATCGCCTTCATCTCGTCCGATGTTCCGTTGAATGGCGTCAGCGGCGTCCATGGATCGCGACTGCGGACGAGGTCGACGATCCCGAACAGGCCGAGATTGCGGGTGGCGCCGACGCTCGGGTGCCGATCCGCCAATCGCTGGTGGTGAGCGCGCATCACGCCGTCGAGGCGGGCGGCGTTCTCGACGAGCCCGTCCTCCTCGTAGACGCGGATCGTGGCGAGGGCCGCCGCCAGGCTGACCGGATGGCTGCTGTAGGTCAGACCGCCGGAGTAGAACATCGAGTCCATCTTCTCGGCGATCCAATGGTTCATGGCGACAGCGCCCAGCGGCAGGTACGAGCTCGTCAGCCCCTTGGCCATGGTCATCAGGTCCGGGGTCACTCCCCAGTGATCCACCGCAAACCACTTGCCGGTCCGTCCAAACCCGGCCATGACCTCGTCAGCGACCATCAGGATCTCGTGCCGGTCGCAGATCTCCCGGACGCCCTGGATGTACCCGTCAGGCGGGATGAGGATGCCGTTCGTGCCCACGATCGTCTCGAGGAAGATCGCCGCGATCGTGTGAGCACCCTCGTAGCGGATGACGTCTTCGAGCCCCTGCAGGCTCTCCTCGACGGGGCGGGGTTCCGCCTCCCCCCAGCGGTG